>JBIQMJ010000267.1:0-6599 GCA_044463445.1 Segetibacter koreensis | reverse complement strand
TCATTCACTTCCGGGATTCCATCAAGCCCTTCAGCGAAGGCTTTGATGTATAAACCTGTTCCTCCAACCATTATCGCCACATCATTTTTTTCAAAAATGGTATTAACTGTCTTCAGTGCATACTCTTCAAAAATCCGGGCATTTACCTCATCGTGGATAGAATGCGAATTGATAAAATAATGTTTTACTTTTCGCAGTTGTTCGTCTGAAGGCTTGGCTACGCCGATATTCAATTCTTTAAAGCACTGGCGGCTGTCGGCAGAAATAATTGCTGTATTGTGCCTGATGGCCAGTTCTATTCCGTACGAAGTTTTTCCAATCGCCGTTGGGCCGCAAACAATTAGGCAGGTCTTTGTTTTCATTCAGTTGCAGGTTTGTAAAGAACCGGCTGATTATTTTTATAATTCGTTTATTTGCGAATCGTCTGTCTCTTCTTCATTTTCATTTTCATTCTCATCTTCTCCGTTGCCTTCCTCTCCATAACCGTCAGCCATCACTGCGGTATTGAAATCATATTTTTCTTCAATTTCAGATAGCTTTTCATTGATCAATCCTTTGGTTCCATATTGACTGGGGCCAATTCCTTCGCTTCTGCTGCAGGATGGATAATCAATTTTGATATTTTCTTCTTTGTTCACATTGATGAGTTCTACCAGGAAAGTCCAGTTTTTATGAAAGTCGTAGATGTAAATAAATTTTTGATTGGGCTCGCGTATTTCTTTTCCTACGGCAGTTTCCTTCATCAGTAAAGGCTCTGCTTTATATTCTTTATCATATTTTTCCAATGAGATTTCCTTACCGCGTTGCCAGTTGTCATTGCTTCTGTAAAAAGTAGCATGATGCTTATTATCAAATTCAAAGCATTTTAAAATACAATTATGAAGATCATAGAAAGTCTGTGTGTGCTTCATAACCAGATCACGGTAAATGCTATCATCATCTTCCCAATAAACTCTAAATTTCAGAATTGCCATGTCACAAATTTAAGGCTAAGTTTTTAATTAAGAATTTATATGCCGCGTAATAGATGATATGTAACTATTTCATTTATTTGTTTAGTGTATTTCTGTTTGTATCAGTAAGAAAAGCCGAACTGAAGTAGTTAATAAGATCAACCTATTATTCAATTCCTAATTTCTTTGCCACTTTCTTCATGTAGGCAAACGCCTCATTAAATTCATTAGCAACCTCTCCATCAAGAATGGCTTCTCTCACTGCGTTTTTTATATCGCCGACAATGCGGGATGGCGGAAGATTAAATTCTTTCATAATAATTTCTCCGGTGATGGGGGGTTGCCAGTTCCGTAAATGATCTGATTCTTCTACTTCTTTCAGTCGTTGTTCTACCATCTCAAAATTGGAAAGATAGCGTTGCACTTTTTGTTTATTCTTTGACGTGATATCCGCTTTGCAGAGTATCATCAGGCTTTCAATATCATCCCCCGCGTCAAAAAGTAATCTTCGTATAGCCGAGTCCGTTATATTCTCATTGGTAAGGCTGATAGGCCGCAAATGCAGTTCAACCATCTTCTTCACAAATTTCATTTTGTCATTCAGCGGAAGTTTTAATTGTGCAAAGATTTTAGGAACCATTCTTCCGCCTACCACCTCGTGGCCATGAAATGTCCAGCCATGGCCTTCTTCAAATTTTTTAGTAGCCGGTTTGGCAATATCATGAAGAATTGCAGCCCACCGAAGCCAAAGATCATCAGTGTTTGGCGCAATATTATCCAGAACCTGAAGAGTATGATAAAAATTATCCTTATGTCCTTTGCCTTCGATAAATTCAGCGCCCACAAGTGAAACCATTTGTGGAAAAATAATTTTCAATAATCCGGATTTATATAAAAGATCAAAACCAATCGACGGTTTTTTTGCCATCACAATTTTATTAATTTCATCTATAATTCTTTCGCCACTAACTATTTTTATTCTTTCCGCATGATCTTTTATTGCCTGGAAAGTTTCAGTATCAATTTTAAAATTTAATTGAGTAGCAAAACGAATGGCTCTCATCATTCTCAACGGATCGTCAATAAATGTCTGGCCTGGAGGAAGCGGTGTTTTGATGATTTTGTTTTCAATATCCTGCAGGCCATTTAAAAGATCAATTATTTCAAGAAAATTATTTTTATCAAGGCTGGCAGCGAGTGTGTTAATGGTAAAATCCCTGCGCATCCTGTCTTCGTCAATAGTGCCCTGCGCCACATCAGGTTTCCTGCTGTGGTGGTTATAGCTTTCTTTTCTTGCTCCTACAAATTCTATTTCGAAGGGAGTACCATCCAAAAATATTTTTATTTGAGCCGTTCCGAAATTTTTAAAAAAACTCACGTGGGGTTTCGGAGAAAATTTTTCGGCTGTGGCCTGTGCCAACTTTATTCCATCACCTTCACAAACAATATCTGCATCTTTTGATTCACGATTTAAAATCTTGTCGCGAACAAAACCACCAACTATAAATGCGGGCATTGACAGTTCATTGGCTGCCTCACTTATTTTTTTGAAAATAAAAATTTCTTCGGCGGTACAATTAATCTTCATGGTGCAAAAATAAACGGATAAATGATCAGGAATGAGAATAACTATTTTGAAGACCGGGAATAAATGTGATGGTGGAACTGTTCCAATATTTTCATTATCAAGGCTACGTGTAAATAAAAAGCGGTTTGTTGATGAAGTTATTGATTACGGCTTTGAATAAGATGGTCTGGATTGGGTATAAATTTTAGAAATGCATGAAAATTAATTGCGTAATTTTTTTTATTCAGCTTATAATAGAAGGCTCCTTTTTTGGATGCAGATTTATCTTTATCTTTTTGTTTGACCAGCAGGTTGGTCGAAAGAATTTTTCTGCTAAAATTCCGTTTGTCAAATGAAGCAGCATACACATCTTCATAAAGATCGTGCAACTGTGGCATAGTAAATTTTTCAGGAAGCAATTCAAAAAGAATAGGATGGAGGGATGCTTTATAACGAAGATTTTTACGTGCCAGTTTTACCATTTCTGAATGGTCGAAAATAAGATTGGGCGCTTGGTTCAACGAGAACCAGCCGGCATTAAATTGCGTATTGATCTGTTTTTCATATTTATGAATATCAATAAGGGCAAAATAAGTTACACTGATAGTTCTTTCGATAGGATCACGGTCGGGGTGTCCAAAGGTTTGTAATTGCTCAAGATATACGCCATATAAGCCGGTCAACTGGTGAAGAATCCGTTTGGCCGCTTCATCAAGGCTTTCCGTTGGTTGTACAAAACCTCCCATGAGGCTCCATTCGCCTTCCTTTGGCTTAAAACCTCTTTTGATCAATAGAATTTTGAGATGCTCTCCATCAAAACCGAATATAATGCAATCAACAGCTACCAGGTAATGCTTTTGTCCGGGATATTGGTTCATATTTTAATTTAAAAAAGCTGAATAATCATTTTTCAAATTTATAAAATTATAAAATCTGAAATTAGTAATGGAAAAATCAGGATTAATTTTTTTAAATTAGGTCAGAAGGTGGCGTGTGTTAATTGATTTTATATTCCAGAGCATCAATGAACTTAAAACTGAGATAAGTGTTTGAAATAATTTTCGTGTAATCCTACCCGTTATTAAATAGGTTTCTTCTTATTTATTGGTTCACTGCTGATTTTCTTCAAAAACCCTGATAAAATTTCCTCCCATTATTTTATAAATGTCTTTTCTTGAATAGCCTCTCTTCACGAGTTCTTTGGTAATGAGCGGATATTTAGTTACATCTGTTAACAGTTCCGGGGTAAACGAAATACCGTCAAAATCACCACCAAGGCCTACGTGGTCAATGCCTGCGAGCTTTACTATATAATCAAGATGATCAAACAATAGATGGAACGGTGACTCCAATTCCTTAAATTCTTCGGGATATTTTTGCGCAATGAGGGCATTTGCTTCAAAATCTTTTTTACCGGAGGCAATGAGTTCCTTTTTCTCTCCCCGGTGTTTTTTAAAATAAGCAGCCATTTTCGGGCCTACAGTACTATCAAGAAATGCAGGATAAAAATTCAAATCGATGACGCCTCCGTTTTTTGCAACTGCTCTTATCTGGCCATCTTTTAAATTCCGGAATACGGGACAAAGCGTGTATGCATCACTGTGAGATATTAAAACCGGTTTTGTAGAAATACTGATCGCGTCCCAAAAAGTTTGTTCCCCTGTGTGGCTCAGATCCACCATCATTCCCAGTTCGTTCATTCGCTTTACCACTTCTCTTCCAAAATCAGTCAGTCCTTTTTTCTGTGAGCTGGTATCCACCTTTCCTCCTTCCTTTTGATCGCCTGATTCGTATTCAGCACTGGTAGCCCAGGAATTATTGTTATTCCAGGTAAGTGTCATGTAACGAACGCCCCGTTTGTAAAAACTATCCAGTTTATTAAGATCATTTTCAATCATGTGTCCTCCTTCTACGCCGATCATAGAAGCGAGCTTATGGGATTTTATTGCTTTTTTTAATTCAGCCGGAGTGTTTACCAGCATCATTTTGGAGGGATTTCTTTTTACCCACGCATTCAGAGTATCAATTTCCCGGTTGGCAAATTGGAAGGGATCTTTTTGCTCTCCGTCGCACCAGATAGAAAAAACCTGGACGTCCAGGCCTCCTTGCAGCATGCGATGCAGGTCACTTTGTGTTTTTCCGGACAGGTCATCATCAAATTTATATCCCTTTTCAATGCAAGTGCTGATGATATCATTGTGCGAGTCGGCTACAATTGCTTTTCTGTGTATCTTTTTATAATTCTGAGCCTGTGCAGACAAAGTAAAAATGAAAAGAAAGACTAAGCTGAAAATTTTCATTGTTGATTTTTAAGATCCGAATAAATGTATGCTATTTTCAAAAGAGCCTGCCTAAAAACAAATGGTGAAGATATTATTTCAATCTTCACCATCTGGTTATTTTTAAAATTAAAATCTTCCTTATTTGTTTGTTCACTGGAAGATGAACGACTGCTATCTTATTAAGATCATTCCTTCACAAATTTCTTAACAGTTGTCATGCAGCCTTTGCTGCAATCGGCTTTTAATAAATAAGTGCCGGCTGACAAGGATGAAATATCGAGGTCAATATTATTTCCGCCATTTACCACAGAAAATGCCTGCCTCCGAACAGTTTTGCCCGCAAGGTCAGTAATGACAATATTGATATTATTATTATCAGGAGAGGAGACAATAAAGCTCAATTTGTCTTTTGCAGGATTGGGATAAATTGCACTGAGAGATAAAGAATTAATTTTTTCTCCTTTTACTAAAATAACTTTTGAAAAACTGGTCTGGCCATCTTTGTCTATTTGGGCCAGGCGATAATAGACGTCTCCACCGGTGTTCCTGGAATCTGTAAATTGATATTTTAATACTGAACTACTGTTCCCGCCATTTTGTTTTGAATTTACAAATCCAAGACTTTTAAAATTTTTCCCGTTAAAAGAATATTCCACCTGGAAACCTTTGTTGTTCAATTCTGAGGCTGTAGACCATGAAAGTATATTGTTATTCTTTACGTGTTCGCCCTTAAAATCAATCAGGGAAATTGGCAAAGCTGATCCTGTGGCTACGATGGTAAAACTGCCCTGGTCGCTAAGATTGGCTCCAAAGCTATACAAACGAACTTTATAATTTGTACCTGCCAACGCGTTCACGGTTATTATTTCGCTGCCTCCTTTTTGAGAAGTATCACTGCAGGTTAAATAGGTTAAAGATCCACAGTTGCCCTTAAAGACTTCAAGCACTCCATCAAAATCGGTGCTTCCTTCCATAGTTACGATAACTGTTCCTGTGGTTAGGGCCGTAAATTGGTACCATACATCGTCATCTGCTGTACCGGTATAACCGCCGCAGGCATCGGCAGGCAGGCTCTGTGTAGCGCCAATGGTGGATCCGGATATGACGGATGAAAGATCCGTTGCTCCGCTGCAATCATCATTAAATGGCGCGGGGGGCGGAGGGCTTGTAAGAAAAGTGGTAGTATTCACGCCACAGCCTATAGCAGCTCCGCTTGCATTAACCGGAACTACATACCAGTAATAAAGTGTGCTGTAATCTGCATTAGAAAGATTAAAGGAATCAGCAATTACTGTTCCGACTAAAGTAGTCGGGGGGATTTTTGCACTTAAATACACATTATAAAATACAGCTCCGGCAACAGGAGTCCATTTTAAAGTGATGTACGGCGCCGGATTAATGTTGGTACTGGTATTTGCCGGGGAGATATTGGTAGCGCAATTAGGAACCTGGGCTTTTAGGGTTGTAAAACAGGCAATTAAGATAATTAGTGTAAATGTTTTTTTCATGAAGCGTAATTTTGATTAAAGTTATTTAATTTCAATAAATTACAAATTTATTTTTAAAATTTTGATTTAAAAATTTTATAAGTAGTGCATAGTTAATCCGGGAATTAGGGAATGCTCTTTTCATTTTTCCTCCTGAAAGCATAGGAAGTTTGCAAAATGTACTCATAAAATTGAGCGAGTGTACTGTTTGCTACAAAATAATAATCCGGCCGGTAACGCTTCTTGTAGATGAGCAGGGAATCTCCTGTGAGGCCTGTTATACGGGTAATGGTTTTGGACGAAAACCGGT
>JBIQMJ010000266.1:0-6616 GCA_044463445.1 Segetibacter koreensis | reverse complement strand
GAAAACCTGCTTCGTTTCCTGAATTATTGATCAACGGGCTTGTTGGATTTATATTTGGTTACAAACTGATAGGCGCATTTCTGGCAAGTCGCCAGCATGGTATCGACCTCCAGGAATATATTTTTTCTTCACAGGGAAGTTGGCTGGGAGGCTTAATAATAGCGGCCATTCTGGTGTATCTAAAGTTTAGAGAGAAGAACAAACAAAAACTTTCAAAACCGGAAAGAAGAACCATTCGGATATGGCCGCACGACAGGGTTGGTGATATTGTGATCTTTGCTTTGGTATTTGGAATTATCGGCGCCAAAATCTTTGATAACCTCGAAAACTGGGACAGATTTATTGCCGATCCCATCGCTAATTTAATTGCACCAAGCGGGCTTACTTTTTATGGGGGACTAATCGTTGCTGCCATAGCTATTTTGATTTATGCTCAAAAAAAGGGGATCGGTTTGCTTTACCTGGTGGATGCGGCAGCCCCTGCATTAATGATCGCTTATGCAATTGGGCGTATGGGGTGTATGACAGCCGGAGACGGTGATTGGGGAATTTTCAACAGCGCTTATGTTTCGGATGTACCGGGCCACGTTGTTCCTGCAACCGGAAATGAATTCCAGCAAGAACTGCAAAAATATTCAACCTATTTTTTATCGGGAACGGTCACTGATCCGAATGGTACCGCCATAATGGTCACTGACCGGATTCAGACTTCTCTTGAAAATGTGCCTCATGAAAGTTTCAGAGGCCCAAAGTGGTTACCCACGTGGTTATTTGCATTTACTTTTCCACACAATGTAAATGAAGACGGAATATTATTACCCGATTGCGAGGGAAAATACTGTCGGGCATTGCCGTTGCCGGTTTTTCCGACTCCATTGTATGAAATTGTTGCCTGTTTCATTTTGTTTTTCATCTTATGGGCAATAAGAAAGAGAATAAGCGTGCCCGGAGTCCTCTTTTGCATTTACCTGATCATGAATGGAATTGAAAGATTTTTTATTGAAAAAATTCGTGTAGATACCAAATACTCCTTCTTGGGCATACATCCCACACAGGCGGAATTGATTTCAGCAGCCCTGGTTATTACCGGCATAATCGGTATCATTTACTTTACTAAAAAAGAAAAATCACCCGAAGTAGTCTGACTGAAGGACAACAATCCCATCACCCATTTTTAATTACCATTCAATAAAGTAAATACCATTAAGCAGGAATATAAATGGATCACCGCAGGAATAATTTTTGCATTTTTATGGGCATCGGCATCCACAGCCACTAAAATAGCATTAGATTCTTCCCAACCCTTGGTGATCGCACAGGTAAGATTTGCAGTTGCCGGTTTCATTATGCTTTTTTTTGCGCATATCTTATCGGGAAAAGCTTTGCCCGGGAGCAAAGAATGGCGCCAGATTGTAATTTATGGTTTGCTAAACATTACGATTTATTTGGGCTGTTATGTAGTAGCCATGCAGCATGTCACAGCAGGGGTAGGTGCGCTTGCCATTGCTACCAACCCTTTATTTATCAGCTTTTCATCTCTGTTTTTTTTAAAGAAGAAATTAAGATCAGGGATAATTATTGCTTTACTGTTGGGAACACTTGGCGTTTTAATCGCTTCCTGGCCATTATTAAAAGATGCATCCGTTACCGTTTCCGGATTGATTTTATTATTGTTCAGCATGGTCTCATATTCGGTAGGCGCTATTTATTTTTCAGTTAAAAAATGGAATGATCTCAGTATCCTGACCATCAACGGATGGCAAACTATGATCGGTGGAATTTTACTTTTACCATTAACCCTTTATGAATATGACAACAGCAAAAATCATTTTGATCTTAAATTCTGGGGAGGCACATTGTGGCTTGCTATTTTTGTTTCCATCTTTGCCATCCAGTTGTGGCTCTGGCTATTGAAAAAAAACGCTGTAAAGGCAGGCCTGTGGCTATTCCTGTGCCCGGCGTTTGGTTTTGCGATAGCGGCTGTAATTTTAAAAGACGTGATCAGTCTTTACACCATTGCAGGCGTGCTGCTGGTAATTATTGGATTATTTTTATCACAAAGAGAAGCAAAGCAAAAAGAACTCATTTTGAAACAGGAAAAAATTAAAGGCACAGGATAGTATGATCAAAATGTAAATGTGAGGCTGGGCAGTTTGCAAATAAATGAATTGAATTTTCTTCTTTCTAAAAAATTATAAAAAAACTTCTTCAACTGCCGGAAGAAGTTTTTAGTAATTTGTCTCTGGGGGTTTTTAAAGCAGAAAAAAACTGACAAGCCTTTCGGCCAGGTTTTCACGCGAGATAAATATTTTTCAAAGGTATTGATTTCAAAAAAACAGAAGTTGACTGACATCGGATTTTTGGTTTTTCCCGGATAAGAGGAATTTCTTTCATCGGATTTGGATGGTGATCAATGTTCTTGAACATCAATCAACTTCTACATAGCAAAATTAGGTTGGGTGTCAATCATACACAATAGGATTAATGCTCTTTTTTTTCGCAAAATATTTACTGCCTGAAACGTATTTTTACCCATTTTTAAAATAAACTATTCCTATTTATAAATCGAAAAAATACTATACTGCCTGTGCTTCATTTAATTTCTTTGCAGTAATTCTGAATGTATCCATGCCTTATAACACCTATGGTTACACGTAAGACTATTCAGGCTCATTACATCTTTTTATTTCCATTTCTTCGCAGGCTTTTTAAAAACCGAAGTGGCAAAAAATAAATAATAAAAAAACATCCACACATCGAAGAAAACAAACCAGGGAAATAAATCTTTTTCATCCAGTTTATTGGTAGTTTTAAAAATGACAAAAGCCTGCACGAGAAAACGAAATGCAAAAGCGATCAACGTCAATTTCCAACTGAAAATAAAAAGAGATACAATAAATAGCGGATAAAAAAGGAACAGCGAAAATGCATAAAGTCCTAATAAAAATTTATGAAGGGGTTTGTAATATTTACTGGTTGTGTAATGACGTTTCTTTTGCCTGATCCACTGTTTCCAGGTCTTTGGGGGTTCTGATAAAGTGAAAGATTCTTTATCAATTACGATCGCAGTGTTCTTTTTCGTAGCAGCATTATTAATAAAAAGATCATCATCACCGCCGGGAACATGATTGTGCGCAGAGAATCCTTTGTGCCTGAAAAAAACGGATTTTTTATAACTCAGATTTCTTCCAACACCCATGTAAGCCATTCCGGTTTTTGCATAAGAAAGATATTGAAGCGCGGTATGAAAAGTTTCCCAGCGAACCATTTTATTAAAAAATCCTTTCTTCTTATGCATCGCTCCATAGCCCAAAACGATTTCAATTCCATCATGAAAACCGTCCTGCATTTTTTCGATCCAAAACTCTGAAGCAGGCACGCAATCTGCATCGGTGAGCAAAACCACTTCGTGCTTTGCAGTTTTAATTCCAACGCTTAATGGAAATTTTTTCCCGGGAATAAATCTCGCTTCCTGTTTTAATTCCACCAATTGCAATTGTTTGAACCTGCGTTGGTATTCTTCCAGGATATATTTGCTTTCATCCAATGAATTATCGTTTACCACAATCACTTCATGAGTGGTTTTATATTTTTGAACCAAAGCACCAGGAAGATTTTTTACCAGTTTTGCTGCCTCGTCCCTTGCACAAATAATCACTGAAACAGGATGGGTTTGCGAAACGTTTTTTGTTTTGGTACGATGAAGAGCCAGTCGCAGGAAAAAAAATAAATAATAGAATAATTGTATAAAAGTGATTATACAAAAACCAAGAAAAATGATATTTCCGGGTTGCGAAAAAAAATCAGTCAGTTGCATTTGGGTGCAAACTTAGCTTCGTTACAGATTGGATCAAAATTTTTAAAGGCGGAAAGGGAAATAATTATTGATTATTGCATTTCATTTAGCCGGATGTCATCCTTTTGGATTGTTTATCTAAAACACAAAATAGAAATTACTCTTTTTTGTTGCCTTACTGTTTTTTTATCAGGAAGGAAAAGCCGAAAGTAAAGCCTATACCTTCTGCGGATTCAAAGGGTATTTTAATAGTTCTCCTTTATTTCCGCGAAAGCCATTTCCTTACCGGAGTGTCATAATATTTCATTACCAGCCATGCAAATAGGACAAAAAATATCGTTCCGAAGATAACGATCATCCAAAGAATGATACCTTCAGGACGATACGTGGTCAGGTAATTCCCAAATATCCAGATGCCAGCATAATGCGTCATATAAAGCGGGTAAGAAATATTGCCTGAAAATTGGCAGAGGGCAAGCGTCTTTCGTGGAAATGCAGCACCCGCTCCCAATGAAACTATAAATGGAAAATAAATCGCAATCACTAAAAATTCTGCTAACCAGTTCAGACTGAAATGTGGCATTATAAAAGTAAGCATCAATAATATTCCACAACCTATGAATCCCGCTTTATTTTTAATTACCAGGTTGTAACGATAAATAATCAATCCCGCAAGGAAGGAATAAGCAATTCTTACACCACCATCCCAAAAATTTTCACCCGCCCATCCGCCGAGAAGATTGCCTTTCTGATAAGCAGTATGAAACAGAAAACAGGCCGCGGGGATGAGTAACAAGGCTAGAATTTTTCTCGATAATTTCACAAGGATAAGACCATAAAAAATGTTGGCAACATACTCCCAAAAAAGTGACCACGAAGGGGCATTCAATCCAAAGTTATTAAACGATCTTTCGCCCATTGTGGGAAACGGAATCATCAGTAAAGAACACAAAAAAAGAAGGATAATCCGGGTTATGGAATATTGATGCTGATAATTGGCAAAGGGATCCAATAGAAAAGTAAGCAAGCCAACCACACTACCAAATACCACTATCGGTTGCAGGCGGATCAGGCGTCGTTTAAAAAATTGTGGTAAGCCGATGTGATCCATTCGTTCATCATAGGCATATCCGATCACAAATCCTGAAAGGCAAAAAAAGAAATCTACCGCCAGAAACCCGTGTCCAATAAAGTTTTGGGAAGGATCAGTAAAAATCCATTCCATAAAATGAAACACTACAATGGCAAGTGCAGCGATTCCTCTCAATCCATCCAAAATTTGAAAATGAGGGCGGATCTTTATTTCTGAAATTGGATTCTTTAAAAAATTTTTTTGTCCTGTTGGCATAATTAGAAAGGCCGCTAAAATATTGAATTGTTTTTTTCTTAAAGAAAAACAATTTTTTTTCATATTCCGCGGGATTGGGGTTATGAATGAATTTCATTACTTACCAGGTAAATGGATCTGCCCTTGGTAGTAAAAGAATAAAAAAAGTGATTTTTTTAATTTGGTTCACAGTTGTAATTCAGTGTCACTCTAATTGTTTATTTTCAAAAGAGAGGTTTTTCGTATTTCAAATACCATTGAGTTTACACAATAAATTATTTTTCAAATCCGATTTTATTTCGAAATAATCAAATAAAAAAGGCTGCCCGATTGGACAGCCTTTTTACAGAGGATTACAATCTTTAATCCATTATTTTATCTGAATCACTTTCCCGTTCACTTGTTCATTCCCAACTCTCAAAATGTAAATCAAAGTACTCTTATAGATTGAAGAAGGTGCTTTGTACTCTACAATTTGTGCTTTTCCTGCAAACAAATATCCCTGGTAAACATTCTGAACTTTTTGACCAAGGATGTTATAAACATCCAGTGATGCTTTACCTGAAACTGTAGATGAAATGGAGAATGTAACCTTATCTGTAAATGGATTAGGATATGCAGTGACACTCAAATGGTTCTCAGAACTAATCTTGAGATCTCTTGCCTCAGTTCCGCTACGCAGTGGAGTTGAGCTGCAATTGCCTACTTTCACTGAGCCCTCACTACCAGCCTGGCTAACACCACCAATCTTCGATACGAAAGTGTAATTGCATGGAATTGAAGAAAGGGTTCCACCAATAATTGACTTAACATCATACTTTACAGAAAGAACAATCTGTGTACCTGCCGGAACACCACTTATAGTAATTCTTGCCTGTGAAGGATTGCCGCTTACTGCGGAGCCTGAGGCTATTTTTGTACAAAGTGAATTCCATGCTAACACATTCTGGCCAGTAGAGACTCTAAACAATTTATTACCACATGAAGAAGTCTGTACCACATCAACTGTGAAGGTGCCACCCGGAGCTGTTATATAAGTATAATAGAAGAAGACACCCGGTGTAGCATTGGAAATACTTCCCTTTTTGATGGTTGCACAAACCATATCCAGTTGAGTTGTACCGGCTTTAAAGTCAGAACAAGTTGTCTGTGTCGGGAAGATATGCCCGCCGCAGAATGCTGGTGGAAGGATAGTCACTGCCTGGGTGGTGGTGCATCCGTTAGCATCTTTTACAGTGATGGTGTAGTTACCTGCAGTAAGACCGGTAAATGTTCCGGTGGTATTGCTAAAGTCTGTACCATCCTTGCTGTAAGAGTAAGGTGAGGTACCACCAGTTCCTGCTACTGTTACACTTCCTGTATTACCGGCAGTGCAATCCACATTGGTTTGAGCGGTTATAGAAGCGCTCAATGCTGAAGAAGGCTGAGTGATAGTCACTGCCTGGGTTGTAGTGCAACCGTTGGCATCTTTTACTGTAATGGTATAGTTGCCT
>JBIQMJ010000265.1:0-6648 GCA_044463445.1 Segetibacter koreensis | reverse complement strand
TTGCGATTTTTTAGTAATCGTATTTGCCGGTGCAAATCCCACTAACACATTGATCTGGCTGCTCCTTTTGGGTTCAAGGTATAAATTGAGCGTAGCGCCCGTTCCAAGCATGGTTACGTCCCAACTCTGCTGTTCCTGTAAAAAAGGAAGCTGCTGAATGCGTCCGGATATTTTTTGCAATTGTTCATTGTTATAAATGCTTCCATTAAAAATTCCGAGATAATGCTGAAGAAAAAGATTTTTTATTTTCACCTTACCATAAACCCTGATACTGTCGATATGATACAACGGGCCTTTTTTTACACATAATTCTCCTTTGATCTTACTGCCGTCAATCAAGATATTTTCTAACGAAACCGAAGCAAACGGATAGCCATTATTTTCATAATAATTAATGATCTTTTTTTCCTGCAATTGAAGCCGTGAAAAATCCACAGGCTTATTTTCAAATTGCATTGAATTCCAGCCTGTGTTTTCCAGCACCGTATTATCAACGCTGTCAGTGGATATTTGGGCCCATTCAAATTTATTTCCCAAATACAATTTCACTTTTGCGTGTAAAGAATCATAAGAAACCGAATCGACTGAAGCAGCCGGAAACCCTTTGTTTAAAAAAGTTGCAGGCAATTCAGAAATATATTTTTGAGCGCTTTGTTTATTTTCAAAATCAGCGGTTATCCGAAGCTGCTGAACATTTACCAAAGTATCTTTGCCTGATAAAAAATATTGAACGGTATATTTTTTCTGCGAAAAAGCAACAGGGAGGCCGGCGATAAACAGTAATAAAACGAGCACAACAACACTGCTCAGGTATTTAGTAGTAGCTGGTTTCATTTTGAACGCGTAAAGCTAAATGAATTTATCAAACCGCTTTATTTTTATAACCCATAAATTAAAATATTTGCCAGGTATTTATATCCATATTCCTTTTTGCAAACAGGCTTGTTTCTATTGCAATTTTCATTTTTCAACTTCTCAGGGTTCCCGAAAAGAAATGACGGATTGCCTGGTTAAAGAAATCAAATTGCGGAGAAATAAATTAAACCAAGATGACCAAAATGACCTTGCGGTTCTTTCTTCGACGGATGAAAAAATCGAAACGATTTATTTTGGGGGAGGAACGCCCAGCCTGCTTTCGGCGAATGAAATTCTCTCTCTTATGAATGCGATAAAAAATAATTACCATATTGATCTGGATGCGGAAATAACACTGGAAGCCAATCCGGATGATATCAATTCAGAAAAATTAAAAAGCTGGAAACAGTCAGGTATCAACCGCCTTAGTATAGGTATTCAATCATTTTTGGATCGCGATCTGGTTTGGATGAACCGCGCCCACAATGCCGGCCAGGGATTCGAATCTATCCATCTTGCATGTGATATGGGATTTGATAATTTCTCCATTGATTTAATTTTTGGTACACCCGGATTAACAGATGAGGAATGGAAAAAAAATATTCAAACAGCAATTGATTTACAAGTCCCGCATATTTCATCTTACGCATTGACGGTAGAACCTAAAACTGCGCTGCAAAAAATGATTGAATTAAAAAAGAAAGAAAACGTGGACAATGAGGTGCAGTCAAGACAATTTTTAATACTGATGGAAATGCTGCGCAGTGCGGGTTATGAGCATTATGAAATTTCAAATTTCGCCAAACCCGGTTACCGCAGCCGTCACAACAGCAGTTATTGGAAAGGAGAAAAATACATCGGCATCGGACCTTCCGCGCATTCTTTTAATGGAAAGGAAAGAAGCTGGAACAAAGCCAACAACATGATCTACATCAAATCTCTAAAAGAAAATATTATCCCGTTTGAAAAAGAAATTCTGACACCTTCAGAAAAATTAAATGAATATATAATGACTTCCCTGCGCACTATGGAAGGAATGGATTTAAATCTTATAGAGGAAAAGTTTTCAGATCTGGAAAGAAAAAGGATTGAAAAATTGCTAAATACCCAAATCAAAAAAGATCATTTTGTCCAGGAAAATAACAAGATCATTTTGACGGATGAAGGAAAATTATTTGCCGACAGGATTGCAGTAGAATTATTTGTGTGAATTTTACTAAACCAAAATTGTCATTATTTATTTCTTCACTGTATAAATTATTTAACAGCCTGCATGTTTACGAGTTTTTTATAAAATCCATCCATGGCTATCAATGTCTCGTGGGTACCTCGCTCAACTATTTTTCCTTTTTGCAAAACAATAATTTCATCCGCATGCCGGATCGTGCTTAAGCGGTGGGCAATCACTACGCTGGTCCGGTTATTCATTAAATTATTAATCGCATCCTGCACCAGTTTTTCACTTTCGGTATCCAGGGAGGAAGTTGCTTCATCCAAAATTAAGATCGGCGGATTTTTAAGCACGGCGCGGGCAATCGTAAGCCTTTGCTTTTCGCCACCGCTTAATTTATTTCCTCTTTCCCCGACGGTGGTATTATAGCCTTCCTCTTTAGTCATAATAAAATTATGTGCGTTGGCAATTTTGGCCGCATTGATAATTTGCTCTTCAGTGGCATTATCCATCGCGAGAGAAATATTGTTGGCAATGGTATCATTAAACAGAATTGGCTCCTGCGTTACAATTCCCATCTGGTTACGCAAAGATTGGAGCGAATAATTTTCAATTTGAACTCCATCTATCAGCACTTCACCTTCTACTGTATCATGAAAACGGGGAATCAAATCTACTAAAGTACTTTTGCCCGCTCCTGAAGAGCCTACGAGTGCAATGGTTTTGCCCTTTTCAATTTTCAGGTTGATATTGTCAAGAATTATTTTTTCGCCGTAGGAAAAGGTCACATTTTTAAATTCAATCCTTTCATAGAAATCCTTTAAAATTACCGGATCGGCGATCTCTTTTATGGAAATATCTTCCCCAATCAAATGCTCGATCCGCTCAATACTGGCTGCCCCTTTTCTGATGCTGTAAGACGCTGCTGACAACGATTTTAGCGGTTGGATCACCTGAGAAAAAATTAAAATATAGGCCAGGAAATCGCCCGGATCCAAAAATGAATTACGCAAAACCAGGCGGCCGCCATACCACAACACACATACTATCGCAATGATTCCCAGCACTTCACTTACCGGCGAAGCCAGATCACGCTTTCGTATAACACGGTTTTTTAAATTTAAATATTCTTCATTTTGCGTATCAAACTTTTTAAATTGTTTCTTTTCTGCATTAAACGCTTTTATCACCCTGATGCCACCCAGCGTTTCTTCGACCGTAGAAAGGATGGCTCCTAATTTTTCCTGGGCGCGGGTACTTTTCTTTTTTAGCGTCCTGCCAATTCTTCCAATAATTAAACCTGAAATAGGAAGAAAAAGAATGAGAAAAAAAGTAAGTTGCGGGCTTAAAACGATCAGGTACGCAAAGAAAAGAAGGATCGTGACCGGTTCGCGGAAAAGAGTTTCGAGCAAGTTAATCACCGAACTCTCTACATCAGAAAGGTCATTGGTCAACCGGCTCATGATGTCGCCTTTTTTTTGCTCATTAAAATAACCAATCGGAAGCTGGAGAATTTTTTTATACATTTTTGTGCGCATATCATTCACCACAGAATTGCGTACCGGCGTCAGAAAATAAATAGCGAGGTATAAAAAGATATTTTTTAAAAGAATAAAACTTACAATGAGTATACAAATGGCGGCAAGTCCTTTAATATCGCCATTGGGTGTTTGCAAAGTTTGATTCAGCCATTCTTTAAAAAAGTTAATGGGATTAATCTTCGAAAGAAAACTGCCACTGGAAGACACCGCAGAAAGTGTGTCTTGTTTTTTAAAAATAAGTAACAAAAAAGGACTTAAGAGCCCCAGGGAAACCACTGCAAATAAATTGGAAAGAATATTGCAACCGAAATAGGCGAATATTAATTTAGGGTATTTGCCAACATAACGAAAAATAGTCCGTAAACTCTTCATTAAAACAATTGAAATGCTGAATTAATTTAAAATAGCAGCAAAGTAACTAATTTTACAAGGAACCATAACCACATATCATGACAGAAGGAAAGAGACAAAAACAAGTGGCGAATGAGATCACTAAAGAATTGAATGATATTTTTTTGAAAATGAGCCTCACAATGATTGACGGAGGAATGGTGTCCATTGCGTCAGTAAAAGTGACGCCCGATCTTTTTGAAGCGAGGATATACCTGAGCCTGTTCCAGGTAAAAGACCCTGAAATGGTTTTGAAAAAATTTAAGGATCTGAGCAGTGAAATCCGGGGCGAACTGGGAAAAAGAATGAGGCACCAGTTAAGAAGCATTCCGCAACTCACTTTTTATTTAGATGACACACTGGATTATGTTTTTAAGATCGAAAAATTGTTGGATGATATTAAAAAGCAGGATTCTCACACCGATAATACAAACAGTGAATCCTGATTCTCCGTAATGAACCCATAACCTTTTAACCAGTAAACCAATAAATAACTTGCATTTTAAATTTGCATGGCGGTATTTTAAGGCTAAGAAGAGCACCAATGCCATCAATATCATTTCATGGGTTACTGCTGGCGTTATTGCCTTTTCCACCTTGTGCCAGGTACTGGTTCTGAGTGTTTTTAATGGCTTTGAAGGATTGGTAAAATCCTTGTATTCCAATTTTTATTCTGATGTAAAAGTGGTTCCGGCGAAAGGCAAAACGTTTATGCTTACACAGAAACAGTTACATGAAATCCGCAGCAATTCCCAGGTAAAAGGCACTTCTTTAAACATTGAAGAAAAAGCCTTGTTACAAAACCAGGACGTTCAAACGGTAGTTCTATTAAAGGGGGTTGATTCTGATTATTACAAGGTTTCCGGCGTTCCTCAAAAAATGTATGAAGGGATTTTTAATACAGGCACTATTGATAAACCCAAATTGATCCTGGGAGCCGGGATAGAAAATGCCATTGGTGTGCAGGCCGATAGGAACCTTTTCGCTATCACTGTTTTTCTTCCCAAAAAAACCAGTTCAAATAATCCGCTGGCCGCACTAAGCGAGGGAAATGCCACCACTTCGGGAAGTTTTGCCATTCAGCAGGATTTCGACAATAAATATGTAATTACCAACCTACCTTTCATGCGGCAGCAAATGAATTATCAGCCAGATGAATACAGTGCATTGGAAATTGCCTTAAGGGATCCGTCAAAAACCAACGATTTTACCAAAGCGCTGCAAAGATCTTTGGGGAATAAATATAAAGTGCTGACAAAATATGAACAGAACATGAGCCTTTATAATTCTATGAGGCTGGAGAAATGGTTTATTTATGCGGTGCTCACTTTAATATTAATCATAGCCGCATTCAATATGGTAGGCGCATTGACGATGTTAGTCCTGGAAAAAAGAAAGGACATAAGTGTTTTGCAATCTTTAGGGGCCGATAAATCCCTCATCAAAAAAATATTCCTGAGTGAAGGCATATTGCTGGCCGTGATCGGCGCAGGCACCGGAATTGTGCTGGCCCTGATCCTGGCTTTTCTACAAACGAAATATCATCTCATCAAACTGGTTGGCAATTCTTTTTTGATTGATTATTTCCCCGTGAAATTAGAATTAACAGATTTTATTCTCGTTATTTTTACTGCTCTGATTATCGCTTTTATTGCTTCGTGGTTTCCGGCGAAAAAAGCTTCCGAACAACTGTTTAACCTGAAAACATAAATCTGTTCCAACTTCAGGGGGAAATTAAATCTGGAAAAGCTTTGAATATTCAAAGTAAACTATAATTTTGTCTTCCCAAACCTCCGAAGACCTCATAATTCCTTTTACCTATTCTTTCCATTTCATCTTTTGAAAAGCAGGCGACTATACTCATCTTTCCTGATTGATTTGTAGTTGCACTACATTCCAATTCCTGCAATTCCACAACAGGTTTTTTATACTCGTCCTTTTCCTTCCGAAAGCCAGATTCATTAACCCCGGAAATTGCTAACATGAAATTTTTTACTCTAATAGTTTCTTTCAAATACGGCTTATCAGTTTGGGCTTTTACTGTTATTCTCATTCTTCTTTCCTTTTCTTCCCAATCCCAAACCCGCAGCTACAGCCTGGTTTACTCAGACAACATCAAAGGAGGCTCTGCAATTCTTGGCAATACGCTTATGCATATTATTACTAACAATAAAGTGGATACTGCAAAAATGAATGACAACCGGTTGGATGGAAACAGTATGTATGGCAACGACGGGCAGGACATGGAAAATATTGACATAGACGGCAACATCGGGTATGGAAGCGAAACGATAAATTCGTCCAGCGCCGATCTCATACTTCCTGGTGGCGTCAATACCATAAAACTGGCGCGTTTATATTGGGGAGGCCGTGTGAGCGATTTGGACTTTGATCTTTCTGAAATAAAAAACAAGACTGTCAAAATCCGGAAAGGAACTACTTCAAAATACTCGGATGTGACCGCACTGGGATTGGATAATACGTCAATCAGCGGAACTTCCGGTTATACAGAATACCAGGCTTACGCTGATATTACCGCCTTTGTAAAAAACAATGGCGCGGGTACTTATGAAGTAGGGAATGTACCTCTGAGCACCGGGGCAATCAACAACGGGGGAAATCACGGAGGCTGGAGCATCGTAGTAGTGTATGAAAACAATAATGAAACCTATAAAAGTGTAAGAGTGTATG
>JBIQMJ010000264.1:0-6656 GCA_044463445.1 Segetibacter koreensis | reverse complement strand
ATGATCTTTTATTAAAGGCATTAAGAGGTGAAAACGTAGAACGGCCGCCGGTTTGGATGATGCGCCAGGCAGGAAGATATTTACCGGAATACATTGCGCTTCGCGAGAAATATGATTTTTTTACCCGCGTTCAAACACCGGAACTTGCCGCAGAAATCACTTTGCAACCTGTCAAAAGAATTGGTGTGGATGCAGCGATTATTTTTTCTGATATTCTCGTAATTCCCCAGGCGATGGGCGTTGAAGTACTGATGGAAGAAGGCAAAGGGCCGCTGTTGCCAAAAGTTATCAAAACAGAAAAAGACATTAATTCTTTGTTTACTGATGCTGTAGAAGAAAAACTCGATTATGTAATGAAGGCATTGTCGCTCACCAAACAGGAGTTAAATGGTGAAGTTCCATTGATTGGTTTTGCCGGAGCCCCCTGGACGATCCTATGTTATATGGTGGAAGGCAAAGGAAGTAAAACATGGGAAAAAGCGAAAGAATTTTGTTTTACGCAACCGGAATTGGCACATCAGTTATTACAAAAAATCACCGATACAACCATTCGTTATTTAAAAGCTCAGACCAAAGCCGGTGCTAATGTAGTGCAGGTTTTTGATAGCTGGGCCGGTGCTTTAAGTCCTGAAGATTTCAAACGATTTGCACAACCTTATTTAATTCAGATTGCCGATGCTTTACAAGATGATGCGCCGGTGATTTTATTTCCAAAAGGAAGTTGGTATGCGTTGAAAGAATTGAGTGAAAGCAGCGCTTCAGCAATTGGAATTGATTGGTGCATTTCTCCAAAAATGGCAAGAGAAATGACAGAAAATAAAATCACGTTGCAAGGAAATTTCGATCCTGCAAAATTATTGTTGCCGGTAGCTGAGATCAAAAAAGAAGTGAAAAAAATGATCAATGAATTTGGTATTCAAAAATATATAGTAAACCTTGGGCATGGAATTACGCCCAACATTCCTGTAAATCATGCGAAGGCTTTTGTGGATGCAGTGAAAGAGTTTTCCTTTATTTCCAGGGGTGAGGAATCATAACGATTTAATATCAGCAGAATAATTTTATCTTTGAAACATGAATTTATCAAAGAAAAATAAGCTTGCATTGCAGCATTTTTTTGCAGATAAGCCGGTTAAAAAGGCTTACCTGTTTGGTTCTTATGCACGGAATGAAGCACATAAAGATAGTGATATTGATATATTGGTAGAATTGGATTACGATCAGCACATAGGAATGAAGTTTTTTAGTTTTCAACCTGAATTGGAAAATTTACTAAAAATGAAAGTGGACCTCGTAACCAGCAATGGCGTTTCAAAATATATAAAACCCTTTATTGATAATGATAAGATAAAAATTTATGAAAGGCCAGCTAACTGATAGAATCAGAATACAGCATATTCTTGATGCAATAGCCGAAACCGAAAACTATCTTATACATTCAAGCTTTGAAGATTACAATTCCAATTCAGAAAAACGCTTTGCTACTATTAAACAAATTGAAATAGTGGGTGAGGCCTGCAATCATCTGACAAATGAATTGAAGCAGAAGCATCCCGAAATAGAGTGGTTACAAATAAATGGATTCAGGAATATTTCCGTTCATGAATATTTTGGAATAGACTTTCACATAGTGTGGGATATTGCAAAAAATGATCTCCCCGTATTAAAACAAAAGTTTACTGATATTTTAAAAGAGTTATAAGTCTCTCTGCCTGCATTTTGCAGGAAGTCAAAAGCAGTGAGCTGTTTAATTAAATTATAGAACTTTCTCCTTTAAAATGAATATTAAAGAAACCTGGATAGAATATATTGAATCACTTCAAAACCGCATCTGTACTGCCTTAGAAGCAACTGATGGCAAGTCAAATTTCATTGAAGATGAATGGCAACGACCTGAAGGCGGCGGCGGAAAAACAAGAGTGATCAGCGATGGAAATGTTTTTGAAAAAGGAGGTGTAAATACCTCTGTCGTTTTTGGAAATGTTTCCAATGCAATGAAAACGCAGTTGAAAATTGACGGCGCAAAATGGTTTGCATGTGGATTGAGTTTGGTGCTGCATCCTTTTAATCCCTTTGTTCCCACAGTCCATTGCAATTACAGGATGTTTGAATTATACAACGAAAAAGATGAAGTAATTGATCGCTGGTTTGGTGGTGGCACGGATCTTACTCCTTACTATTTATTTGAAGAAGATGCGAAACATTTTCACCAGACTTATAAAAATGTTTGTGATGAATTTGATCTTTCTCTTTATCCAACATTCAAAAAAAATTGTGATGATTATTTTGTAAATACGCATAGGAATAATGAACGCAGAGGTATTGGCGGGATCTTTTACGATTATCAAAAGCCTTCGGAAAATAAGGACGTCAAATTTTGGATGAACTTCAGCAAGGCCTGTGGCGACGCATTTCTTCCTGCATATGTTCCCATCGTAGAAAAACGCAAAAATTCACCATTCACCATTCACCAAAAACATTGGCAGGAAATAAGAAGAGGTCGTTATGTGGAATTTAATCTGATTCATGATCGCGGTACTTTATTTGGCTTAAAAACCAATGGCAGAACAGAAAGTATTTTAATGAGCCTACCCCCGACAGTGAGATTTGAATATAATTATCAACCGGAAAAAGGAAGCGAAGAAGAAAAATTGTTGGATGTTTGTTTGCACCCTAAAAATTGGGCTTGACAAAATAGCCAATCAAAAATTTCAGGTAAATTTGTAAAAAATAATAACGATGGTTTTAACTGATAAAAAAAAGGTATTAAAAGAAATCATTGAGAATGCGGATGAAAAACTAATGAGCCTCATGATCGCATTAGCGAATGAATATAATGATACTGAACAGGAATATTCTGAGCAGGAAATTGCTTTCTTTGAAAAAAGACGACAAGCGTTTTTTGACAGCAATAAGAAAGGCTCAACAGTTGAAGAAGTGAATGAGAAAATCAGGAGAAATTATAAGAATGGATTATAAAATTACTATTTCTGTAGATGCAGAAAATGATACCAATGATGCTTATATTTATTATGAAGACATTCAAAATGGCTTAGGCGAGCGTTTTCTATCTGAATTAATTGAGTTTTATCAAAAAATTAAAAGCCACCCTACTTATTTTTCTTTTGTGTCTGAAAACAAAACCATTCGTTCTGTTGCTTTAAAAATATTTCCCTATAAGATTGTTTATGAAATTGGCGGTGATAAAATATACGTATTTGCTGTTTATCATTTTCATAAAAATCCAGATGAATTAAATAAAAGATTGTAAAAATGTACTTACAAAAAAGATATCGGATTTTAAGAACCAATCCTGCAATCAGAAGCCTTGTTGCTGAAACCACGCTTACTCCCAGTGATTTTATTTTACCCCTTTTCATTGACGAAGGTGAGAATGTAGAATTTGAAATTCCCTCCATGCCTGGCTACTATCGCCGTTCAATTGATGGAACTATTAAAGAAGTAAAGGAATTGTGGAGCATGGGAATCAAAAGTGTTTTACTTTTCGTAAAAGCGCCGGATGAGTTAAAGGACAACACAGGAAAAGAAGCATGGAATCCGGATGGCTTAATGCAAAGAAGTATCAAAGCAATTAAAGACGCAGTGCCTGAAATGATAGTAATGACGGATGTTGCGCTTGATCCGTATTCCATTTACGGTCATGATGGAATTGTAGAAAACGGAGAGATCATAAATGATGCGACAGTCGAGGCGTTGGTAAAAATGAGTCTCAGTCATGCGAAAGCAGGCGCTGATTTCGTAGCTCCCAGCGACATGATGGACGGAAGAATTTTTGCGATCAGAAAAGCATTGGAGGAAAATAATTTTACCAAAATCGGTATTATGGCTTACAGCGCAAAATACGCTTCCTGTTTTTATGGACCTTTCAGAGATGCTCTGGATTCTGCTCCCGGATTTGGCGATAAAAAAACGTACCAGATGGATTATGCAAATCGTATTGAAGCTGTAAAAGAAGCGATGATGGATGAAGAAGAAGGCGCCGATATCGTTATGGTAAAACCAGCAATGGCTTATCTCGATATTATCCGTGAAGTAAAAAATAGTGTACGCATTCCCGTTAGTGCCTATCATGTAAGCGGCGAATATGCGATGATAAAAGCTGCGGCAAAAATGGGCTGGATCAACGAAGACAAAGCAATTTTGGAAAGTCTTACTTCTATTAAAAGAGCAGGCGCAGATTTGATTGCTACGTATTTTGCAAAGGATGCAGTGAAGCTGATTAATTTGTAAATTGCTGATTCAAAAGTTATTTAAAATGTCATATCAGGAACAAATAAATGCATTGATTGAAGAAATCGTTTCAGGATATCAACCTGAAAAAATTTACTTATTTGGATCCCATGCAATTGGCAAACAAAATGCTGACAGCGATATTGATTTGTTTATTGTCAAAGAAACTACCAAAAGGAAGTTGGAAAGAAGTCGTGAAGTTCGTAAATGCATCAATACTTACCCTCAAAAAGGTTTGGATGTTTTTGTATTCACACCTGAAGAATTGAAAAAAGGAATGGAGGAGGTGATGAATATAGGTAAAGAAGCAGTTACTACCGGAAAACTTGTTTATGAAAGAATTTGAAAAATGGTTTAGAAAGGCAGAGAATGATCTGCTCGTAATAAAAAATAATTTCTCAGCAGAAGAAATTCCTTTAGATGCATGTTGTTTTCATGCACAACAAGCTGCCGAAAAATACATGAAAGCATATCTTGTTTCAAGATTGATAAATTTTCCTAAAACGCACGATTTACAATCGTTACTTAATTTATGCATTTCAATTAATGATTCTTTTAATAACATTATTGAACCTGCTATCCGACTTTCAGATTTTGCAATTGCACCAAGATATCCTGATGCATTTGACGATCTTACTATTAATGATGCTATAAATGCCCAAAAGGATGCAATAGAAATAAAAGAATTTATTTTGAAAAATTTTTTCAGTTAATTCAATATTATCAAGTCTTTTTCATTATCCAAAAATACGATTTCAATAAATGAACTATAATAATAGCTTTCAACTTTTCTCCCGCGCCCAACAATCAATCCCGGGCGGTGTCAATTCTCCTGTTCGTGCATTTCGTAGTGTCGGAGGAAATCCCATATTCATAAAATCTGCTAAAGGCGCTTATCTTTTTGATGAAGATGGCAATCAATTTATTGATTATATCAATTCCTGGGGACCGATGATCCTTGGTCATGCTTATGAACCGGTTGTAAAAGCGATACAGGAAAAAGCCGCAGGCTCTACTTCATTTGGAGCGCCGACCCAATTGGAAATCGAAATGGCTGAGTTGATAAAAAGCATGTGCCCAAATGTAGATATGATTCGTATGGTGAACAGCGGCACAGAAGCATGCATGAGCGCGATTCGTTTAGCAAGAGGCTATACAAGAAAAAATAAATTTATCAAATTTGAAGGTTGTTATCATGGCCATGCAGATTGTTTTTTGGTGAAAGCAGGAAGCGGTGTAGCCACATTAAATATTCAAACTGTTCCGGGCGTAACTGCGGGAGTTGCAAAAGATACTTTGACTGCGCCTTACAATAGTTTAGTAGCAGTTGAAAAATTAATTGAAGAAAATAGAGGAGAAATTGCTGCCATTATTTTGGAACCTGTTGTTGGCAACATGGGCTGTGTTCCGCCACAGGAAGGCTTTCTGCGTAGATTAAGAAATTTGTGTGATGAAGAGAATATCGTTTTAATTTTTGATGAAGTGATGACAGGTTTTCGTTTGGCTGCAGGAGGAGCACAGGAAAAATTTAATATCAATGCAGACCTGGTTACGTATGGAAAAGTAATTGGCGGCGGTTTGCCGGTTGGTGCTTTTGGTGGAAAAAAAGAGATTATGGAGCACATTGCGCCGCTCGGAAACGTATACCAGGCGGGTACTTTGAGCGGCAACCCAATAGCAATGATCGCAGGATATACCATGCTGAATGAATTGAAAAATAATCCTTCTATTTATACGGAATTAGATCACATAGGCGCACGTCTTGAAAAAAGCTTAAACGATATTTTGGCCGGAAAAAATATTCCTCATCGGATTAATCGGGTTGGAAGTATGATGAGTATTTTTTTTACCAATGAAGAAGTAACTGATTTTGAAACCGCTTCTAAAACAGATATAAAATTGTTCAACAAATTTTTTCATCATATGCTTGACCATGGAATTTATCTTCCTCCATCTGCTTTTGAAAGTTGGTTTATCAGTAATATACTTAGCACACAGGATATACAGCAAACTCTGGATGTAGTTGAAAAATTCATATAGTAACAAACTTTTAAATACTACAAATCAGAATCGCATTTTAGGCAAGGTTTCCTTTTCGCTTTTCATTCAATCATAACTGCAAAAGATAAATTCACATTGTTTCTTCGTTTACTGCACACCGTTAGTAAGTGTTGATAGAATAGAATAGAATTGAATCGGAGCATTTAATCAGGCCATCACCATTTTGTTGTACTTGTTTCTGTATTCAATCGGGGTAAGACCGGTTATCTTTTTAAATAAATCACGAAAAGCTTTGGTGTCAGTATAGCCCACATCATACATTACTTCAGAAATATTCTTTCGACTACATTCAAATTGTCTTTTCGCTCCTTCTACCCTTATCCGGTGAACATATTCCAAAACGG
>JBIQMJ010000263.1:0-6670 GCA_044463445.1 Segetibacter koreensis | reverse complement strand
TTGCAGGGGAAGACGGGGAATATCCCATTAAGTTTTGATGACATGACGGCCGTGTTCTGCTGCTGCACAAAGGCCGGGAGTAAAGGACACGGCCCGGGAGGAAACTTTGAAATTTATTTTTTTAAACCCAACCATTCAAATAATAAAAAATGAAATGGGATTCTAATTTGTATGACACGAATTACGATTTTGTTTCGAAATATGGCGAAGGCCTCGTTGATTTGCTTGATCCAAAAGCCGGCGAAGAGATTTTAGACCTGGGCTGCGGCACCGGCGACCTTGCTGAACGGATCAGGCAAAAAGGCGCGAAGGTGACGGCCATCGATAATTCTGCAGAAATGATAGCGGCTGCGAAGCAAAAATATCCTTTAATAGATTTCCAGGTAAAATCCGCCACGGATTTTTCGTTTGATAAAAAATTTGACGCCGTTTTTTCCAACGCCGCTCTTCACTGGATTTTGGAAAAAGAAAAAGCAGTGCAACAAATTTATAATTGCTTAAAACCGGATGGAAGACTGGTAGCAGAAATGGGTGGTGAGGGAAACGTGGCAAACATCATCAGTGCGCTTACCAATGCTTTGGAACAAAATGGATTTACAAAAAATGCAAAAATTGAAAACTGGTATTTCCCTTCTCTTTCCCAATACGCTTCTTTGCTGGAACAAAATGGATTCAGGGTAATTTTTGCCACACATTTTGACCGCGATACTTTATTAAAAGAGGAAACCGGTATGAAAAACTGGCTTCGCATGTTTGCCGCTTCTTATTTGGATGGAATTGAAAATAATAGGGTCAACCCTATCCTGGAAGAGGCGGAGCAACAATTAAAAGAAACCAATTACCGGGATGGAAAATGGTTTGCAGATTATAAAAGATTAAGATTAATTGCTTTAAAAAATTAAAACAGGTAAATTTTCTCTGTAACTGCTCAGCCCTTAACCGGGTTGATCACCGCTGTTTCGCCGGTTTGATCGCTTTTTAGCATATTAGGCAGCATCATAGAAACAAAAACTCCGGTTCCCAGATTTCCCAAAATGGCATCCAAAACCAGAATAAGCAACAAAGCATATCCATTGCCTTCGAGTGCCGGAGCGGGCTTTGCCAATTGGCTGGCGGTGTTCACCGCATCGCTGTATCCTGAAGGTTTCATAATAGCCAAAAGTATAAGAACGCCCAGGACTGAAAGAATAATTCCCATCAAAGTAGTAGCCACGCTGGCTTTAATCGCCATCCGGGTGTTTGCATTTTTTTCTCTTTTTTTAGCAAAATGAACAACGAAAAATACAATCACCACTGCAAAAAGCACATTACCGAGGTATAAAATATAGGTTTGTGTGTAAGTATCTTTTGAAAGAAAAAAAATCGCACAAACCAGGTAAAGTATTGCCGCAGCAATAGAATACTTTAAATAAGAAAGAAGTTGATGTTTATTGGGCATAGCTGTAAATTTTATTGAATGAAAAATAGTGTGTTTAAAAAGCAAGGGATATCAACTGGATTTTTGCAGAAATGGAGTTATGTAGTATTCCTCTTAAACACATTTTTTTTGCAACAGAAATCGTGCTAATTTGTTGCCTCACTGTATTTTTATCTTTCTTTACACAGCATCCTTACAAAAAATGGACTTACGTTACTATTCATTATTTTTGAAGCCTATCATTTAACCCTGTTTATGAATAAAAGAAAAAGTATCCTTCTTGTTTTTATTTTTTTGACGATTGCGGCTGTTTTTCATCTTATTGATATTTATAATTTTAATAGCATCTCTCCATTATTCCTGAGAATACTCAGGTGGTTGTTCATAGGTTCTTTAATCGTCCTGGCAATTTTAAAACGCTCACTTACCACATGGATTTTGGTAAGCATGGCAGTAGGAGTAGAGATCGGGCTCGATTTTCCTGAGGTGGCCAAAGACCTTAGATTTCTGAGCCAGATATTTTTGAGATTGGTGAAAACTATTATTGCGCCTATACTTTTTTCAACTTTGGTGGTCGGCATTGCGGGGCATTCCGATTTGAAGCAGGTAGGAAGAATGGGGTGGAAGTCGATTTTGTATTTTGAAGTAGTGACCACTATCGCTTTAATTATCGGGCTTATTGCTATTAATATTTCCCAGGCCGGTGTAGGCATTCATATTCCTCCGGGCTTTCATGAAGAATTGCCAGCTTCGGTTCCGCAAACATGGCAGGACGTAGTACTTCATATCTTCCCGGAAAATATTATAAAATCCATGTACAATGGCGATGTGCTGCCCATTGTAGTTTTCAGCGTTATTTTCGGGATCGGGCTTGCGATGGTTAAAGAAGAAAAAAGAAAACCTATGCTTTTGTTTTCCGAAAGCCTTGCCGAAACGATGTTTAAGTTCACTAATATTATTATGCACTTTGCCCCGTTTGGCGTGGGCGCCGCCATAGCGGTAACCGTTGGCCACCTCGGTCTCGATATTCTATTTTCATTGGTGAAATTGTTGCTCACTTTATATGCGTCGCTGCTCGTTTTTTTGGGTATGGTTCTTTTTTCTATTGCCTGGTTTTTAAAAATTCCTGTCCGACAGTTTATCAGGGCGGTGTCTGAACCGGTTGCCATTGCCTTTGCTACTACCAGTTCCGAATCGGCGCTGCCTATCGCGATGGAGAATATGGAAAAATTTGGTGTGCCCCGAAAGATTGTTTCGTTTGTATTACCCACCGGTTATACGTTTAACCTGGATGGCACTACATTATATCTGTCGCTTGCCAGTGTTTTTGTGGCCCAGGCAGCGGGCATTCACATGTCTATTGGTGCGCAGTTGGCTATGGGTTTAACCCTAATGCTTACCAGCAAAGGCGTTGCAGGAGTTCCGCGTGCCTCTTTGGTTATTTTACTCGGAACAGTTTCTTCCTTTGGATTACCTTATTGGCCGGTGATGGCCATATTGGGAATCGATGAATTAATGGATATGGCGCGCACTTCGGTAAATGTGATTGGAAACACTTTGGCCAGTTGTGTGATCGCCAAATGGGAAGGAGAATTTGATCAGTCCAAAGCGCTGGCTTTCACTCCTGATTAGCAATTTCTGTTTCTGTTAAGGATTTTTGTTGTTTCTTTATCGGCAGAAAAAATATAAGTCACCAAAAAAATTAATAAGTGTGCTTTTAGAAATTTTGGGTATTACTCTTAAAGATATTTTAAACCCCCAGTTTTATATTGAAAATGGTGGCTTATGGATGATACTTTTTATTGTTTTTGCCGAAACGGGCCTTTTTGCCGGATTTTTTTTACCCGGAGATGCATTGCTTTTTGTGACCGGCATTTACAGCAAGAGTATTGTTACCTCTGCATTGTTCCATTCCAATAGTGAATGGCTCGATCTTTTGGTTTTATGGTTATTAATAATGCTCGCCGGAATCCTTGGAAACTTCGTAGGCTATTGGTTTGGCTACAAGAGTGGCCCCTTTTTATACGAAAGAAAAGATTCTCTGTTCTTTAAAAAAAAATATTTGATCCAGGCGCATGAATTTTATGAAAAAAACGGGGGAGGGGCTATTATCATTGCAAGGTTTGTCCCTTTTGTAAGAACCTTTGCCCCCATAGTTGCCGGCATTGTAAAAATGGATAAAAAGAAATTCTCTTTTTATAATTTTTTGGGCTGTTTTCTTTGGGTAGGAAGCATGCTCTTAGGAGGCCATTTTCTTCAGAAGTTTGCGGAGACCCAATTTAATTTTGACCTGAAGGAACACCTCGAAGTAATCATAGTAGGGATCGTTATCATCACTACTTTCCCGGTTTTATATAAAGTGTTTTCAGGCAAGAAAAAGCCCAAGCCGTTTGCCGATTGAAAATTGAGAGTATTTGTTTGTTTACTGCATTTCCATTTCGAAAAAGATACCAATTGAGTATTACATCTTTTTATAAAAAAAAATCGCCACTACCAGGGAAAGATAACCAGGCTCCAAAAATCCTCATCATCCGTTTTTCTTCAATCGGCGATATTGTACTAACGACACCGGTTATACGAAATCTGAGAAAGAAATTTCCGGAGACGGTTATTCATTATCTTACTAAAAAACAATTTGCGGGCATAGTATCTTCCAATCCTTACCTGGATAAAGTTTTGATGCTTGAGGATGATTTGGGAGAAACCATTGAAGCAATTAAGGCAGAAAAGTATGACGAGGTTATTGATCTTCACCACAACCTGCGCACTTTACGCATTAAAAGTGCGTTGCCCTCTGTACCATTCCATTCATTTAATAAGCTCAACATTGAAAAGTGGATTTACGTGAATCTTAAATTGAATGTGATGCCTGAAAAACATATTGTTGACCGCTATATGGCTACAGTAAAGTATTTGGGAGTTAGCAACGACGGACTTGGACTTGATTATTTTATTCCAAAAGAGGATGAGATCAAAGAAGGCGACATTCCATTTTCTCATTTGCAGGGTTATGTGGCTATTGCCATTGGCGCAGCGCACAATACCAAAAAATTGCCCGTTGAAAAGTTACAGGAGCTGGTTCAAAAAATTAATTTTCCTATCATTCTGTTAGGAGGAAAAGATGATTTTTTAAACGGAGAAAAAATAGCAGAAAAGGATCGAATAAAAATTTATAATGCCTGCGGAAAATTTTCACTCAATGAATCTGCAGCGATTGTCAGGGATTCAAGGCTCGTAATAAGCCACGATACCGGCCTGATGCACATTGCAGCAGCTTTTAAAAAGAAGATTCTTTCTGTGTGGGGAAATACGGTTCCTTCATTTGGGATGACGCCTTACCAAACACCGTATGAAGTATTCCAGGTAAATAAATTGCAGTGTCGTCCCTGTTCCAAAACTGGTTTTGATCAATGCCCGCGCGGCCATTTTAAATGTATGAAAAAGCAATCTATGGATGCCATTGCCTCGGAGGCGAAAAAAGGTTTTAAAAGCTGAATTTATTAGTGAACGAATCAAAAATTACATTTTTTACTGGTTGCTTTTTAATTAGGTAATTCCCTGTTAAATTCAAAGTGTTTAACCAATCTTTATAAATTTAAAAATGAAATTCGTGATCACATAAAACCGGGAGCTTCTTTACAATGATTCAGCAAAAATTTTTATTTTCTTTTCTTCTCCTTTTTTCTTTCCAGGCGTTTGCTCAAAAAATAACAGTGCATGTTTTCATGGAAGATTATAAAGCTTCACCCCACAGTGATACAATTTACTATCATTTCAACAGGCCCTTAGCCTGGACTGACTTCCGGGGGAAAGTGCCTGCCGGGGCTCCGTGGGGAGCAATGACTTCTTCAGGCTTTTCTTATAAATCATCCATGAGCGTGGATGAGAATACTATTGATATTTCCGTAGGCGTGTATACTTTTTTTATAAAAGATAAATCGTGGAAAAAGCCTGAGGCCAATTCTGCTTATCACCTTGCACATGAACAGCATCATTTTGATATTACCAGGCTGGGAGCCGCAAAACTGGTGAACGAAATCAGGAAAGCACATTTCACAATCAGTAATTATAAAACTTTGCTCAATTCCATTTTTGATAAAGTGTACAGTGAACAAATTGCTTTACAGAATCAATATGACAGGGAAACGAAAAACAGTATGGATACTGCTGCGCAACTAAAATGGAATCAAAAGATTTCGGATGAGATCAGGAGTTTAAAAGAAGATCACCATAAAAATGTTTCTTTTAAAAATTGATTTTAGCCGCTTTTATTTTTTAGTAATTTTTACACGATTAAAAAATTCCTCAATAATTTTGAACTAAAATTCCTGTAATGCAAAAAAGAGAACTCTTTTCCTCGGGGACTCCGTGGGAAAATATAGTTGGTTATTCAAGGGCCGTCAGGGTGGGAAACATGATTGAAATATCCGGAACCACCGCAGTTGACGGAGACCAGGTGATGGGCAAGGGAGATGTTTATCAACAGACAGTTTTCATTTTGAAAAAAATTCAAAAAATACTTCAGAATGCAGGAAGCAGTATGGAAGATGTAGTTAGGACCAGGATGTATGTGAGGGATATTTCCCAATGGAAGGAGATAGCCGGCGCTCACGCTCTTTTTTTCAAAGATATAAAACCGGCTACTTCAATGGTGGAGGTAAGCAACCTGATTAACGGGGAACTATTGATTGAAATTGAAGCTACTGCCCATATTACCGGGGAACTCCATTAAAAAGTTTTCAATTATTGGTACAATTAATTGATTTTTCTTTTAACAATACTTTTTTTCAAAAATATTTACTGAATGCGTGTAAAATTTACACAGTGCCTCTCCTTTGCAATTAAATTCTTACTTTTTACGTTTATATTTGCGCCCTCAGTAAATACTATTCAAGAATATGAGTTTTGAAAATTATGTAATTCCCTATGAAATTAATGATCGTTATAAGAAGAAGGTAGCTTACTTTTCCATGGAATTCGCGATCGACCAGCCTTTAAAAATATACAGCGGAGGACTCGGATTCCTGGCAGGTTCTCATTTGAGAAGTGTGTATGAATTGCGTCAAAACCTGATTGGAATTGGTATTCTCTGGAAAGAAGGCTACTATGACCAGGCAAGAAACCTGGACCAGACTTTAAAAGTGGTTTGGATACAGAAGATTTATAACTTTCTCGAAGATACCGGTATTAAATTTCAGATTGATATCCATAACCACGCTGTTTGGGTTAAGGTGTTATACCTTGCTCCGGGAG
>JBIQMJ010000262.1:0-6673 GCA_044463445.1 Segetibacter koreensis | reverse complement strand
TCTCAAGATGAGGCATCAACATTCCATCCTGTAGCAATGCTGATCCAAAGCCAGTTCCCAACGTAATCAGCATTTCCACTCCTTTACCTTCTGCGAGGCTAAGCCCCTGGAAATCGGCATCATTAATAACCAAAACAGGCTTATCTAATTTGGATTGTATTTCTTTTTGAAGATCAAAGTTTTCCCAGGTTTGACTGTTCAATTTTGGCGCTGTTTTTACTACTCCATTTTTAACGTACCCCGGAAAACCAGCAGCCACTTTATTGTATTGAGGAAAACGTTGAGATAGCTCAAGAATCAGTTTTACCACTTTTTCCGGTGAAGGAGGCTTCGGCGTGTCTTCTCTTTGATATTTTTGTAAAAAATTGCCCTGATGGTCGATAACAGTAGCTTTGATATGTGAACCCCCTATATCTATACAAAGAATTTTTTCATCAGTTTCTACCATTCAGTTTATTTTAATTTCACTAAAGTAGTATGTTTCAATTAAAAATATAACAAGTGTTTTAATTTTCAGATTTCAATTTGTAAAAACAAAAAGTTTATCAAAGCTTTTTTATTTTGATTTACGTTCAACTTCTCTTCAGAAAAATAGAAATCAAAGGAGTGGTAAAGGTCTGGCAACTGCCGTGCGAGGCGTTGTATTAATAATCTAAATTCATTCCTAAAGGAGTTGAGCCAGTAAAATAAAAATTGTTATTGTTAGTCTGTTCACTATGCAACAATCAGAAAAACCCGACTGAATGATCCATTCTACTGCCTGTAAGTAGTATCTTTACGCTTTTGAAAAAATCTAAAATGACACGGGAAGAAAAATTTATGGAAGCCGCTATAACTCTTGCTGAAAAGAGCATTGCGAAAGAAGAAGGTGGTCCTTTTGGTTGTGTGATAGTAAAAGATAATAAAATCATTGGCCAGGGGAATAACCAGGTGCTTCTCACTAATGACCCGACTGCCCATGCAGAAATAATTGCGATCAGGGATGCCTGCCACCAACTGGGATCGTATCAACTGGATGGCTGTGAAATTTATACTTCATGTGAACCTTGCCCCATGTGCCTTGGAGCTATTTATTGGGCGAGGCCTGAAATAATTTATTATGGAAATACAAAAGAAGATGCGGCTAAAATAGGTTTTGATGATTCCATGATTTACGAAGAGATTAAAACCAACTATAATGATCGCAAAATTCCCGCAATCAATATTAGCCGAAAAGAAGCAAATGCCTCATTTAAAACCTGGTATAAAAAGGATAACAAAAAGCTCTATTGATCATTGAAATTGAATAATTTTTTTTCATTAATTTAAAACAAAACAATTTATCTATTTTCATTTGGGTATTGTTTTCTACAAAGGCAACCCAACTACTCATAAAATTCTACTATAATGTCAGATTGTAAAATAAGTGTTCCGTTTACAGGCTCAGCAGAAGCTATCCTCTCAAAAGCAAAAGCTGCCATTGAAAGCCAAAACGGGATTTTCAGGGGAGATGAAATTTCAGGAGAATTTGAAGTGACTGTTTTTTCTAATACAATTAAAGGAAACTATTCAGTGACGGGGAAAATTCTATACCTTGTAATTACAGATAAACCATTTTTTGTGACTTGCAGTATGATAGAAAATATATTGGTGAAGCAAATTTCATAGAAGATAAAACCCGCAAAATCAGTTCGCTATCCTTTTTACTGATAAAAGATTTTTGATTTTACTAATCATATCGTCCACTTCAAATGGCTTCGCAATAAATTCATCTGCGCCAAATTCATTAATGGCAGATTCTTCAATATTAGGATAGGAAGAAAACATAATGATTGGAATATGGCGTGTGGAGGTAGTTGACTTTAATTTTTTACACACATTCATCCCATCCATGCCTTTCAAAAAAACATCAAGTAGTATGAGATTAGGTTTACTTTTCTTAATATTCTCCCACGCTTTTTGCCAATTGGCAAAAGTGCGGACATCATAACCTTTTTTTCTAAGAAAAGATTTCACCACGCTTAAGAGGTCTGTATCATCATCTAAAATCAAAATATTCGGCATGCAAAAAAAAGCACAAAAAGCATGCAACGATTAGTTAATTTCTTTTTCATAAAAAAAATATAAAATGTCCTTCTTAAATTTTCTTTTCGCTCCTAAGGGCTGATTAGCATGAATTTTAGAAAATCACCCGTTTTTAGTTTATTAAAAGTTTTGGTTCAAACCTATTTTCTCTTATTTTTGCACTCCTTTAAAAAAGCGACCAACTAAAAAAGACTGATTCGGTAGCTCAGTTGGTAGAGCACAACACTTTTAATGTTGGGGTCCTGGGTTCGAGCCCCAGCCGGATCACACAGCCTCTGTAAAAACAGGGGCTTTTTTTATGCCTTACCTATATTTTGTTTTCCTGAAAAGGATTTGTAATCAGTCAGCAAACAAATAATCAATAATCTTATTTATATTTAATTTTTCTTCTGTTTCCTTCTCTCCTATTTTTGTTGAAAATCAGATTCATGTTTGAAAATAAAATTATTGTTATTACAGGAGGAACTGATGGCATTGGAAAAGCGCTGGTCGGAAAGTTTTTAAGCCTTGAGGCAACAGTTGCTACCTGCTCAAGGACCGGTGAAAAATTATCGGCTTTAAAAACAGAATTTGAAGGAAAACCTTTGTTCACTATGCAGGCGGATGTTAGCAAAGAGGAAGATTGCAAAAATTTTATTGATAGCACACTGGAAAAATTCAAAAAAATTGATGTGTTGATCAATAATGCAGGAATTTCGATGCGTGCACTTTTTAGAGACACAGATTTGACTACATTAAAAAAAGTGATGGACATTAATTTTTGGGGGACCGTCTTTTGTACCAAATTTGCTTTGGAATCAATTATCGAAAATAAAGGGACTATTGTAGGTATCGCATCCATCGCGGGATACAGGGGATTGCCGGGGAGAAGCGGCTACAGCGCGAGCAAAGCGGCTGTTATCAGGTGGATGGAAACGTTGCGCACCGAGCTATTGGATACAGGTGTAAACGTCATGTGGGTTTCACCGGGTTTTACCGCATCCAACACCAGGTATGCGGCCCTGGGAGAAAACGCAAAACCGGTAATGGATTCTAAAATAGACGAAGGAAAAATAATGACTGCCCAAGAATGTGCAGGCCATATTATAAAGGCCATCGAAAAAAGGAAACGCACACTTGTACTAACAGCCCAGGGAAAAGAAGCGCTCTTTATGAATAAATTTTTTCCGTCATTGGCAGATAAAATCATAAGAAAAATGTATTTTAAAAATGGCAAAATGATAAAATAAAAATGTATCCTTTAACATTGAAAGAGATTTGTTGCGGCTTTTGGAAACACAATCAATATAATTTTTGAATGGCTTTAATTACACTTACATCAGATATTGGAAGGCAGGATTTTTTAACCGGTGCGGTAAAAGGACAATTATTGAAAATAAACGGGAACTTTAGTATTTTTGATATTTCTCATGAGCTTTCTCCGTTTAATTATCCGCAGGCAGCCTACGTTTGCCGCAATGCCATCAAAAATTTTCCTTCCGGCACTTTTCATATAGTCCTGGTAAATCTTTTTGATAAAAGAAGGGATCATTTGTTATTGATTGAACACAATGACCAATATATAGGCTGCGCCGATAATGGCCTGATTACAATGATCCTGGAGGAAACTCCTCAAAAGATCATCGCTCTTCCTCTTGATCTTTCCAAACAGAAAAACACTTTAAACTTTGCCAATGTTTTTGGAAAAGCTTATCAGCATATTTTGGATGGTAAAATTTTTGAAGAATGTGGCGACCCTGATATTTCAATTGAAGTAAAAAATCCATTACGCCCCTTGCGCGGAGAAAAATATATTGAAGGGCAAATTATTTTCATCGACAATTTTGAAAACGTAATTATCAATATTACCAAAGAAGAATTTGAAGAGCAACGCCGCGGAAGAAGTTTTAAAATTGTTTTTAAAAGAGATGAAATTATTGACAAAATAAGTGAAACCTATGCAGACGTGCATGAAAGCGAAAAACTGGCGCTCTTCAATTCTGCCAATTATCTTGAAATAGCCATCAACAAAGGAAATGCGGCCGGGCTTTTTGGATTGGAAGGCTATACCGAAAAAGTAAATATGCAAACGCAATATATGCAGAACCGGTTGTTGTATCAGACCGTAAAAATTTATTTCGATTAATTTTTCAATGGATAGACTTAGGAGTCTTAATAAATATCTGCATCAAATATCCAAGAATAATCACCAGTAATGCGCCAATTACATTCAGCCAGAGAAATGATATTTTATCGGAAATATAAATCAGTATGACAAAAATTTCCGCAGTCAAAGCTGCATAGAAAAGGGCATTCGCTTTAATTTGTTTAAACCAAAAAGCAATTAAAAATATTCCGAGAATTACGCCATAAAACAAAGAGCCTAAAATATTAACTGTTTCAATTAAACTGTTTCCCAGGTTGCTGGCAAATTCTGCCACCAGAATGCAAAATATACCCCACCAGAAAGTATAAAATCTTGAAACGCGATAATCCTGTTGTTCTGTGAGATTTTTATTAATAAATTTTTTATGAATGTCTACCACCGTACACGAAGAAAGCGCGTTCAGCGCAGCCGCTATACTTCCCCACGCTGCCAGGAAGATAACGGCAATCAATAAGCCCACTAATCCTTTGGGCAAATAGTCTATTACAAAATAGAGGAAAATATAATTGGTATCATTCATATCCTCATTGGGCAAAGCTTTAGATAAAACGTATTTATATTCTTTTTTAATCTTGTCTTTTTGGAAATTATCTGATGGTGAAATTAACGCATACTGATTTTCAAGATTGATCAAATCATTTTTATAAGACGTCTCTTTTGCCCGCTGCACCTGTGTTTCATTGAAATAAACCGGCGCTTTATGATATTGATAAAAAGAAAAAACCAAAACCCCTACCAAAAGAATTAAAAATTGCATAGGCACTTTTACAATCCCATTCAATAACAAACCTATTTTTCCCTGCCGGTTATTTTTTGCCGTAAGATAGCGCCCCACCTGGCTTTGATCGGTTCCAAAATAAGAAAGCGCTAAAAAAAAACCTCCGATAATACCGCTCCATATATTGTACTTATCTTTCCAATCAAAGCCATTTGCACTTTCTCCTGTGGTAATAATATTCATCTTTCCATTTTTTCCGCCGATATGCAAAGCATCCAAAAACCCTATATTTTCAGGCATCAAATGAACAACCAAATATCCCGCAATCGCCATCCCGATAATAACAATCAACAATTGCAATTTTTGCGTATGGGCAACCGCTCTTGCCCCTCCGCTTACAGTATAAATAATAAGCACCCCACCCATAATAATATTGGTATAATAAATATTCCAGCCCAGCAAAGAACTAAGGATTAATGAAGGCGCATAAATGCTGATCCCGGTTGACAATCCTCTTGAAATTTGAAAAAGGAAAGAAGTAAGGGTTCGCGTTTTCAGGTCAAAACGTTTTTCCAAAAATTCATAAGCAGTATAAACTTTTAAATTGTTGAACACGGGCACAAATACAATACAAATCACAATCATCGCCAAAGGCAATCCAAAATAATATTGTACAAAACGCATTCCATCCGTAAAAGCCTGTCCCGGCGCGCTTATAAAGGTGATGGCACTGGCCTGCGTTCCCATGATACTTAACAGTACGAGATACCAGGGCATATCCCGGTTGCTCAAAAAATAGCCCTCCAGGTTTTTTGTGGACTTGCTTTTGTAAACACCATACATTATGATACAGGTTAGGGTTACAACAAGCACTATCCAATCCTGGTAACTCATATCTTATCTTTTTAAAGATTGATTTTAAAAGAAGACTAATTATTTTTTCTGACAGTAAACAACAAAAAAAGATTTTTTTATTTTATCAAATAACAACTGAAGAAGATTATTTTAATCGCCAAAAAATATTATTCAAAATAATTCGTAATGAAATAATAAAATAATATTTGCAGTATCAAAAGAATAAGTACTGCCAGATACCATCTGTTCCAATATTTTTTTTCTGATCTCTCCAAAATTTTAGAATTTTATTTCTATTTCAAATTACTTTACCGGGGTTTAGCAATCAGGTTAGCAAACAACCGGAAAGCTCCGGGAACTCCCGCAGGCAATTCCCTGAAAAAAACCAGCCCTGAATATACGAATCTTCCCTTACCATAATCTGTGTAGATAAGACTTCCTTCAGAAGGTGATTCATTCGCATCATGCATTTCAAAAAGTGTTTTATAATTTTTTTCATAATCTGCTGCCTGGTAGGTGCTTCTTTCTTGTATCCAATTATCAAAATCTTTTTGATTGATCTTATTAGGATAGTTCATTAAACTGTTATCCGGGTGTGTAAATTTTACTGTCGCGTTTTCATCAGTCACCCTGGTCCGTGTAATAGAAAAAGGAAAAGGCCCGATCTTTGCTTTTACGGGGCCAATGTTATTGTTAGTATTGTATTGAACCAATAAAACGCCACCATCTTTTACATAATTCATTAAAGTATTGTAAGAATCATTCAACCATTCATAAATGTTATAAGCGCGAACCCCTGTAACAATTGCATCGTATTTTTTCAGGTTGGCCGCGGTGATATCTTTTTGGCTAAGTAGCGTTACTTCATATCCCATCTTTTGCAATGCATC
>JBIQMJ010000261.1:0-6680 GCA_044463445.1 Segetibacter koreensis | reverse complement strand
AGCAGAAGCCTGAATCTTAATAAAACAAATTATTACTTTATAAAACAAATTATTACTTTGGAAAAAAAGTAGCATGAGAATATATCTAAAACTTACTAAAAATTCAGAAATAATTCCATTCAATTATCAGCATCTATTAACAGGAGCTATTCATAAGTGGATAGGTAAAGAGAATGATGAACATGGAGAAATTAGCTTGTATTCTTTTTCGTGGTTGCAAAATGTGAAGACAAATAATAAAGGTATTTCACTTACAAGGGATTCATATTTTTTTATAAGTGCTTTCAGCGAATCTTTGATTAAATCTATTCTGCGAGGAATTCTTGATGAACCCGAGATTTGCTGTGGTGCTAAGGTTCTTGATGTTCAAATTATGGAAACACCATCGTTTGAAACAAAGGAGCGCTTTTTATCTGCAAGTCCAATTTTCATAAAAAGGCGTTTCGATAACGAAGAGAAGCACATCTCTTTTAGTGACGAATTAAGCGGAAAGTATTTGGCGGAAACAATGAAAAAGAAATTATCGTTCGAAGGTTTGAAAAGTGATGGCTTATCAATTGAATTTGACAAAAATTATTCAAATGCCAGGACTAAATTAATACAGTATAAAAATGTGAAAAACCGCACTAATATTTGTCCTGTGATTATAGAAGGCACACCAGAACAAATTGCTTTTGCATGGGAAGTTGGAGTTGGTAATAGTACTGGGATTGGCTTTGGTGCATTAAAATAAATAAAAAAAAGATGGATTTCATTGGTTCGATTAAATTAGATTTTAAAAAACCGCTATTATTTTTAAATTCCGGTTGAAATCCATCTTAATTGCAAAGATAGAGTATAAATGTAAATACCGCTATTATAGGTGGTTTATTTATATTTGCATTATAATCATGCAATTATGGATAAATTAATTTATGAAGCGAGCGATTGCTCCCTCATGACAAGGGATGATTTAATATGTTGGTTATTAATGTTTAAGGTATTTAATCCTCAATATCAGAAGTGGAGTTTTGATAATATAACTGGCGGCATATCCTATTTTTTTGAAGAAAAGGACTATATAGAATTGAAATTATTTTACGAAAAAAACATCCAACCATGAGTATTTATTATATAGTAAAATATTCCGGCCCATTTGGTTTTATTAAACCTTGGACGGCTGTAAGAGATAGTGAAACTTTTTCGCAACAATTTTTAACGCCTTCTATTGTTGAAGGGATTGAAAAAAAATTATTTCCAGAATTATTAACCAGTAAAGGCATTTTAAAAATCAAGAGGTATAAATTAAATTATTGTGGAATAGATATTCAACAAGAAAGGACGTGGGCTAAGGGTGGTTTCCAATACACAAAAGAAAAGGGGATTTATAAAACCAATTTAGGTATTCTCAAACGGGGGGTTATGATAGAACCGAACCTATATATAGCTTTTGAATCAAAGGGAGATGCTGAAGTTGCTCTATCACAAACGATCTGTCTTTGCCGGAATGAAGATTTACTTTTTCCAGAAAATATGGAGAATATGTCAATACATGATTTCGATGAATTGGAAGGCTTCGAACTTCATTTTACAAATATGGCTACAGGGTTCAAGGTGGGCTATAACAGGTTTGACAATGCGACCGAAATGTATGGAGAATTAGTAGTTACTGGAAATCCAATTCGCAATACATGAAAAAGCTTGACGAAATATTAGCCAAAAGTGTCCAATATGGTGGTGTAACTTTATTGGATCACACAGTTCATGTTACACAAGCCATTTTAAGAATAACAGAAGGAATAGATTGCTCTTTTGATATTAGTTTAGCTCGCAAAGGCGCAATTCTCCATGATTTGGGAAAGGCGCACCCCCATTTCCAAAACAGAATTCAAAATATTAATAATAAAACATTAGCAGCGAAAAGAGAAAGCGAAAATTATGTTCATCGACATGAATTATCATCTTTAGCTTTTTTACCGGCTTTCCCAAAGAGAGAATGGAATATTCTGATAGAAATGGTAGTTGCGCACCATAAACCTATTTCAGAAGATCAAAGAAAACGAGGAATTTTAGATATAGATGACAATGATAGAAAATGGATTGATAATCACTTAAAGGGTTGGGAGGAGTGGTATCTATATGGAAAAGAAATCCTTGAAAGATCTGGTTTATCTTGTCCTTTTATTAGCTTAGATGAAGCAAAGGCTACCTTAAAATATGCTGTTGTATTCTGTGAAAGTAGAAAATTCGGATGGTCGCAATGGAGAGGATTATTAAAAGCTGCAGATCATTTTGCATCTGCTTTCAATTATAAGACAGTCGAGCAATTACGTCATTTATTTGAGACACCTGATTTGTCATTCTATACTGATAAATCTAGAATAAGTGATTTGTTTCCACTTTCCAATACAGATACTAGTGATCAAAGAAAACATACACTTGTGGTTGCACCTACGGGAGCTGGCAAAACAGATTTCTTATTAAAGAGAACAAAAGGAAGAATATTTTACACGTTACCGTTTCAGGCATCTATTAATGCAATGTGGGCGAGATTTAAGGAAACGATTCCCAATAAAGACATTCGTTTGTTACATGCCACGTCAAAAATTGTGGTTGGAAAAAATTTAGATGAACAGATATTACAACCGCTTATTGGATCTTGCGTAAAAGTGCTTACTCCGCACCAACTAGCTGCAATTATTTTTGGCACTTCCGGTTTCGAAAGTGTAATGTTAGATTTGAAAGGATGCGATGTTATTTTGGATGAAATACATACCTATTCAGATTTTTCACGCGCAATGGTTCTTGAAATTGTAAAAACATTATTACACCTGGAATGCCGTATTCATATTGGAACGGCAACAATGCCGACTGTTTTGTATACTGAACTTCTCAAGATTTTAGGTGGAAGTAAGAATGTTTATGAAGTAAAATTGGATAATGCAATAATTGACGAATTTGACAGGCATCTTATTTTTAAACATGAGAATGAGGATGAAATAAACGAGATTTTAAAATTGGCATTTGAACAAAAGGAAAAGGTATTGCTTGTTTTCAATACAATTAAAAAGGCCCAGGAAGCATTTAAAAAATATCAAAAAGCTTTTCCTGGGATTTCAAAGATGCTTATCCACAGCAGATTTAAAAGAGGTGATAGAGTAAAACTAGAATTCCGACTTAAAGATGAATTCAATGGAAACGGAAGAGAAAACCAAGGAATCTCACCTTGTTTGGTTATTGCAACGCAGGTAGTGGAGGTTAGTTTGGATATAAGTTTCGATAGGATGATTACTATGTGCGCTCCCTTGGATAGTTTAATTCAAAGATTCGGTAGAGTAAACAGATTTAGAAATAAGGATACTATTGGGAAGTATAAACCGATACATGTAATTGCACCTTCTGGAAATGTACTACCCTACAAAATGGATGTTTTGAAAAACAGCTTTGACCAATTACCTGGAAATGGGGCATTATTGAGAGAACGGAATCTTCAGAAAAAAATAGATAATGTTTATCCTGTTTTGGAAATGAGCGAAATTGATATGCACCTGAAGTTTAAGGATGGGAAAATGATGATGAAAGAACTTACCGACAATAAAAAGTCTGTATTGATAGAAGCGTTGGAAATAGAAGGAGCAACCTGCATTTTAGAAAGTGACAGAGAAGCATATTTAGAAGCGAGTTGGGAGCAACGAATTCAGTTGGAGATTCCAATTAATTGGAAAACAATTTCGTCATATCAATCAGAATATGAAAAATTACAGGTAGGAGCATACCCATTTGTGATACCACAAAATACGGATGATTATGATTTACACGGATTGCAATTGGCCGAACATGAAAATATTATGTGATTATGTACACAAGCTATATAGGTAAAAAGTTTTTGAAGCTTTATAATGACAAAGAAGGAACAAATCTTTCTGCAGAAGAATTCTTCCAAAATATTTTCTTTGAGTTATTTTTTACTGACGACTCACATTTAATGCATGTCGGTAATTCGCCCTTTTTTCAAAAGCCCAAAGCCGAAGATGTAAATATACATGGCAGTAAATCTTTGGCTCAATTAAACAATCTTAAAAATGCAATAGAATCCGATGTTCCTAATATGTCCATTTTTGTGGGTTCCGCCGCAAAAGATGTAGGTGGTACGACTTCCGGCCAGGTTTCAAGTATAGATGTTGCAATTGACACGAATGAAATGTATGCGTCATGGGTAGGCCAAGCATTAGCTATTGGTGTGAATGGAGGATTTGTAATGTTGATTGATGAACCAGAAATATTGTGGACTTTGTTTGAGGGGTGGAAAGTTTACAGAAAATATTTGCATCAAACACCAAATGTGAAAGACAAGCAAATAGAAACATGGAATGGTCAATGGCTTTGTCATGCTTTGCAAGAAAGTTTTGACAGAAAAAATCCTGCATATGGGTTGAATATTGAAACTACAGAAGTACAAGGTAATGTTGCGATTCCAACGCAACAATGGTCAAAGATTATTTTTTCGTTATCTAAAAAGTATCCCAATCGAATAATTACCTCTTATGCGTATAACCTATCTCAAACAAATACAACCCTTGGGTTTATCAATATTTATCTTCCTGAAGTCAGGAAAATGTATGAGTTAAGAGATGCGATTTTTATTAAAGAAAACGAAACAGTTTTGTCAGATAAAGAAATTGAGCAGCTTTCTACATTTTACAATTTTAGAAGCGCTTGTCAATTAGGCACAATAGGACTAAAAGCATTGGAGCCAGCAAAACTAAGAGAATATATGCCAAGAGGAAGTATTCTATATGCTCAGGGGAAAGAGTTCAAGTTTGCGAATGAAGAATCATTCTTTAATTATCAACTATATAAAATTTGGATAACAGCTATGCTTAACAAAACCGATTTACTCAACTTAGCTTCAGAGGTGGCGGCAGCTTTGATTGAGTTAGAAACAAAAGACGAAAGAGCCAAAAAGGTTTTTTCCACCCTTTCTCAGGAAGTCCGCGATTCAAAAAACTTGAGAAGTTTCATAGATGAAATTTCAGAAGTCCTTGAGCATCTTCCTGGGAATGCAGATATTTTTAAGAATGTGGTGGAACAAGTTCTTAAAATGCCCTCAGATAACTTTCCGCTATTTATTACACTAATAAGATTTGAATACAATTATCAAAAAACTAAAAACTAAAAATTATGAACAATTCACCATTCATCTATTTAAGAGGTTTGCGCCATGCAGAACATACCGTTTTTGCCGTGAACGATGGACAGAAATTCTATTATGATCCACAATTTGGTTATAGAATGGCCTATTCGAGTGGGCAACAGGTAAAACGGTCAATAATTGAAGCTTTAAATTTGCCGTTTGCTGCGATTACTTTCAATTGGGAAATTGACAAAAAGGAAAATAAGGCGAGCCAAAAGGAACCACATTCACCTTGCGATCCATCCTTTTCGGATCAGTTGCTTGGTGGATATATGAAGGCTGAAAGCGGAAGCCTAACAATAAAAAGAAGAAGTCCTTTGTCAATTTCTGCGATGCGTCCGCTTCATCCACTTTTGGGCGGGATAGAATCACCAACTGAAAATTTATCATTTGACAGGACATCACATCCTGAACATCATAAGGTAAATGTTTTTTGGACTGATGGTAAAAAACGTGGAGAAAAGTTGACTGATGAACAACTTAATGAATGGTTGACTACTAATCAAAGAAGTCTTCCCAATCGCGCCTTCATACAAGATCAAACTCGTGCTTCTGGATTATTTGTTTATGACATCGCTATTGATTTAAGAACATTGTTCTGCGTTTCTACCAATAAATTAGAGCCGGAGCTTTCACCGGATATTGAAGAAAAACTCAGAAATGAAGGTTGGATTGAAGGTCAAAATATTTTTGGTAAATGCCTGATTTGTCCGGGAGAGAAAAGAAAAGAAATTATTACAGCTTTAGCAAAAGCTCTTTTAAATTGGAGAATTACTTCTAATCAGGCTCGTACTTTCAGTCTAATGGAAACATTGGCTGTTGCAATAAGTGATAATGCCAATCAAATAGCTTATGCAATTAGAGGTGAATTAAGAGATGATTCTGATAAGCCAAAGGCCACACCTAAAATTGACGAAACGTCAAAAGCAAAATTATTTATTTCACCAATTGCTAATGGTTACATTTCTGGTCCAATTGGAAGTGCCGATGCACTCGAAAAAGCAGAGCAGGAATTAATAAACCTAATGACAGCTTTTGATTACGAAAATCAATAATCTCAAATAGGAGTTGAATAAGTTTTTGCTCTTAACATTCATTTATCTTTTATCATACTACATTTTCACAAATTGATAAGATATAACCAAAAACCTTTTACGTTGCACCCTACCTTCATCTTTTTCTCCCGATTTCGCCACTGATAAAAAGAATCGAAATAAGCAAGAACGAACAATATCTGATTGAGTTCATGGATGAATAATGGATGAATATGAGTTGGATATTTTTACTTATTATTAAACATAAACCTCTTTGAAAGTTTTAAACCTTTGCTCCTATTGCACTTCTGTATCTCTCACTATCTCCCCGGTATTGCTGCTGCGCACCGGGCAATAGTTTGGGAAGACAAGACTGAACAAACCATTGAAAAGTATTTCAGGAAATTGACAGATGGTGCATACAAAAAAGCTGGTGATTTAAAAAGGTATAAAATCATTACCAGCAAAGTTTT
>JBIQMJ010000260.1:0-6681 GCA_044463445.1 Segetibacter koreensis | reverse complement strand
GCAGGCCTTTGCTATGCAGAATTTGCATCTATGATTCCGGTTGCAGGGAGCGCCTATACTTATTCTTATGCGACTATGGGAGAATTCATCGCGTGGATCATTGGCTGGGATTTAGTTCTGGAATATGCTGTGGGCGCGGCTACCGTTGCTTCAAGCTGGGCAGGATATTTTGGAGAATTGTTTAAATCGTTTGGCGTGGCGCTTCCGCCTGAACTAATGATGACGCCATTTGATTCAGTGACCACAGCAAGCGGTGAGATCATTCACGGATTTTTCAATTTACCGGCGGTGTTTATTGTAGTGGTGATGTCACTAATACTCATCCGGGGAACCAGCGAATCTGCCTGGGTGAATGGGATCATAGTGATTTTAAAAGTATCCATCGTTGTTGTATTTGTGGTAATTGGCTTTCAATATATTCGGCCTGAGAATTTAAAACCTTTAATTCCAAAAAATACAGGAAGTTTCGGAAGTTTTGGCTGGTCTGGTATCATACGGGCAGCCGCAGTCGTGTTCTTTGCCTATATCGGTTTCGATGCGGTATCCACGGCGGCGCAGGAAACCAAGAATCCCAAAAAAGCAATGCCTATCGGCATATTGGGTTCGCTGGCCATCTGTACAGTTCTTTATATTTTCTTTGCTTACGTGATGACCGGCGTGGCCAATTATAAAATGTTCAATGTGGGCGGAAGCGCTGACCTGGCGCCTGTTGCCATCGCCATCAAACAAATGGGCCCGGTAGGGATAAACGGTATTGTAACTCCGGCATATCCCTGGTTAAATACAATGATCATCATTGCCATTTTATTAGGATATTCTTCCGTGATCCTGGTGATGCTTTTAGGCCAAAGCCGCGTTTTCTATTCAATGAGCACGGATGGATTGCTTCCCAAAGTATTTTCACAAATTCATAGTAAACACCGCACTCCCTACAAATCGAATTTGCTCTTTATGATCTTTGTCAGCGCATTTGCAGCGTTGATTCCCGGAAGAATTGTAGGTGAAATGACCAGTATCGGTACTTTATTTGCGTTCATCCTCGTTTGCCTTGGGGTATTGGTAATGCGGCGGAGCATGAAGGATGCGCCACGCGCATTCAGGGTGCCGTTTGTACCGCTGATCCCGATATTAGGAGTGCTGGTTTGTTTAGGCATGATGGTTTTCCTGCCCTTCGACACCTGGATTCGTTTAATAGTGTGGATGCTTATCGGACTGGATATTTACCTGGCGTATGGCATGAAGAAAAGCAATCTTAATGATGGAAAATTTGATTCCAATGCTCTTAAGATAGTCGGCATCTGCGGTGTCTCTCTTGCTGTATTGTTGATAGGGCTTGCTTTTGCGCACCATTACAGCGCGCCGGTTCCCGATTTGGCCTTGTATTATTTCTCCCTGGTTTTTGCTTTTATTCATTTAATACTTTTTGGAACCAGGCTGGTAAGGAAGGCAAAAGCGGTGGAATAAGAAAATAAAAAAATTAAAATGAATGAACCGTTTCAAAATCCTGGAACGGTTTTTTTATGAAATACAGTGAACGGGCTTTTATGGTTGATTTTTATTTCGGGAAATACATGGGAAACTGATCACTTAAAATCCATCCTCAAATTATACATCACGAAACTCCAGATGTCCGCAGCTTCGTCTATTTGTTTATCAGTGGGTTTCCCGCCTCCATGACCGGCTTTGGTTTCTATGCGAATCAGCACCGGATTAGTTCCTCCATTATCTGCCTGCAGGGTAGCCGCAAATTTAAAACTGTGTGCGGGCACCACTCTGTCATCATGATCGGCGGTGGTAATCAAAGTGGCCGGATAATGCACACCGGGTTTTAAATTTTGAAGAGGAGAATATTTGATCAGATTTTTAAAATCTTTTTCATTATCACTTCGTCCGTATTCGGTAGCCCAGGCCCAGCCAATAGTGAACCGGTGATAACGCAGCATATCCATAACGCCCACCTGGGGAATGGCTACTTTAAAGAGTTCCGGGCGTTGAGTCATCACAGCGCCGATCAATAAACCCCCGTTGCTTCCGCCGCGCATCGCTAATTTAGAGGAGTTGGTATATTTTTTATCCATTAAAAATTGGGCTGCCGCGATAAAATCATCAAAAACATTTTGCTTATTTTCCAGCATGCCCGCTGTATGCCATGCTTCTCCATACTCGCTTCCCCCGCGAAGATTCACTTCTACAAAAACACCACCCTGGTCCAGGAAAAAAGCATTGGAAATGGAGAAAGCCGGAGTCAATGGAATATTAAACCCTCCGTAGCCATACATTAAAACGGGATTGTTTCCATTCAGTTTTAATCCCTTCTTATAAGTAATAAACATCGGAATTTGGGTTCCGTCTTTGCTGATGCAAAATGATTGCAATGTCTGGTAATTATCTGCATCCACTTTCGCCTCGCTTTTGCGGAATAAGGTAGATGTGCCGGTTTCAATATCATACCTGAATGTGGCAGCGGGATAATTAAATGAAGTGTAAGAATAAAAAAGTTCTTTATCATTTTTATGAGCGTGAAATCCGCCCGCAGTGCCAATTCCCGGCAATTGAATTTCTTTGGCGTAATGACCTTTATAATCGGTTTGGTAAACCCGGCTGGAAGCATCCTGTAAATAAGAGAGAAATAATTTTCCACCGGCGGTTCCAACAGATTCCAGCAATTCCTTTCTTTCAGGAATCACAGTTTCCCAATTTGACCTGGAAGGGTTTTCAGGATCAACCGATACCACTTTATAATTGGGTGCATCAGCATTGGTACGAACCAAAATTTTGTCCCCATCATTGTCAATCGCTGCCGATTCGGTATCAAATCCTTTCATCAACAGGACAAAATCATTTTTGGAAGAAGGATTCTGCATGTCTTTCACCCAAATTTCAGAACCGCTTGTTCCTTCACTTTTGGTTATTATTAAAAAATGCTCGTCCTCTGTAAGCCTCGCGTTGATGATTCTTAACGGGTGTGAAACATCTTCATAAATTAATTGATCCACACCCTGGGGCGTGCCCATCCTGTGATAATATACCTTATGATGTTGATTTTGCTGAGTCAGTTTTTCTTTATCCTCCGTGTTTGGATAACGGCTATAATAAAAACCATCATCGCCTTTCCATGAAATACCGCTGAACTTTATAAATTGTAATTCATCTTTCAATAAAGTTTTGTCTGCTACATTCATTACATGGGCGGTCTCCCAATCACTTCCGGCCTGCGCTTCAAGGTAAACTGAGTATTTATTGTTTTTGCTGAATGAAGGCGTACTGATGGATGCAGTGCCGTCAGCACTCATTTTATTGGGATCAATAAAAATTTCCGGTTGGGCCTGTAATCCTTTCTGGCGGTATAATACGGATTGGTTTTGCAACCCGTCGTTTTTATAAAAATAGTAGTAATCTCCTTGTTTAAACGGAGCGCTATATTTGGTATAATTCCACATTTCCTTCAGCCTCCCTTTCACTTTTTCACGATAAGGAATTTCAGATAAATAATCTTCCGTTACTTTATTTTGTTCTTTTACCCATGCTTTGGTTTCGGCGCTGTTATCATCCTCCAGCCAGCGGTAAGGATCTTTTACAATAGTTCCAAAATAATTATCTTCCTGGTCCACTTTTTTTGTTTCCGGATATGTTATTTGAGAAAAAGAAATGGTATTGATTGTCATTAGGAAAAAGAAAAAAATATACTTCACGAATTTTTGATTTATTCAATGAAGTTAATTCTATTTTAAAAAAATGTGAAGATACCAATCCGATAGTGAATGAATAAATAGGTATTTTTTATTTTCAAATTCAAACCTCATTTATCCAATTCCATCCACTTTTACTTCACGGTTTATTTTGGAGACCAAGCCCTGCAAAACCTTTCCGGGCCCACATTCGGTGAATTCGGTAGCGCCATCGCTGATCATTTGTTCCACTGTTTGCGTCCATTTTACCGGGCCGGTTAATTGCGCGATCAGATTGGCTTTTATTTCTGAAGGATCGGTTACCGCCCTGGCCACTACATTCTGATAAACCGGGCAGAAAGGAATGTTGAACCTGGTTTTTTCAATCGCATCTGCCAGTTCTTCTCTTGCCGGCTCCATCAGCGGCGAATGAAAAGCGCCTCCGACAGGCAGCACCAGCGCCCGCTTTGCCCCGGCTTCTTTTAATAAAATACAGGCCTCTTCAATTCCTTTCATTGAACCTGAAATTACAATCTGCCCGGGGCAATTATAATTGGCAGGAACTACAATTTCATTGGTTATGGAAGCGCAAATCTCTTCCACTTTTTTATCGTCCAATGCAAGGATTGCCGCCATGGTGGAAGGATTGATTTCGCAGGCTTTTTGCATTGCCCTTGCCCTCACCGACACTAAGTTCAAGGCATCTGTAAAACTCAAACAGCCATTGGCCACTAGCGCAGAAAACTCCCCGAGCGAATGGCCTGCAACCATGTCGGGACTTGAGTTTACCAAAGTTTTAAAAGCAACAACTGAATGTAAAAAAACCGCAGGCTGCGTTACATTGGTTTGTTTTAATTCTTCCACAGTTCCAAAAAACATTATATCGGAAATTGAAAATCCAAGAACCTCATCAGCTTCTTCAAAAAGTAATCTGGCCTGTTCATTTTCATCGTACAGATTTTTTCCCATTCCTATAAATTGCGATCCCTGGCCGGGAAAAATAAAAGCGTGCGCCATAATTTTATTTTTATTTTCTTTTAATAAGGTCTGCACTGATCAGGCTGATAAATTCGTGCCGGGTAGTTTGTTTTTCAAACTCTCCAAAAAATGCAGAAGTAGTGGTAACAGAATTTTGCTTTTGCACACCGCGCATCATCATACACAGGTGTTCCGCTTCAATAACAACGGCCACTCCCAGAGGGTTCAAAGCTTCTTTTATAGCCTCCAGGATCTGGGTGGTCAGCCTCTCCTGCACTTGTAATCTCTTTGAAAAAATATCCACTACGCGAGCAATTTTACTGAGGCCCGTTATCCAGCCGTTGGGAATATAAGCAATGTGCGCCTTGCCAAAAAAAGGAAGCATGTGATGTTCGCACATGCTGTATAATTCAATATTTTTTACCACGATCATTTCACTGATGTCCTCGTGAAATTTAGCCGAATTCAGGATAGCGCCGGCATCCTGGCTATACCCCTGCGTACAGTATTGCATTGCCTTAGCAATTCGTTCAGGAGTTTTCAACAATCCTTCCCTGTCAGGGTTTTCCCCGATCAGCCTGATCGTTTCGCGATAATTTTTCATCAGTTCCTTCGTCACCTCCTCATCGTAATGTTCAATTTTTTTATAAGCCATAGATCACATTATTTTAATTTAAGGATACCCAATCATTATGCGGGATATTCTACAAAATTTTTTTCGGTTTCATACAGGCGAACCTGCATGTCAAGTTTTTCATCAATTTTAGCACGGAGAATTTTATAAATAAGGATGGCAATATTTTCCGCTGTTGGATTTACCTCTGCGAATTCCTGTAAATCCAGGTTCAGATTTTTATGATCCAGTTTTTCGATCACGCTTTCTTTAATAAGGTCGCTTAAATATTTAAGGTCAATTACAAAACCCGTATCAGCGCCCGGCTCGCCGGTAACCTTTACCACCAATTCGTAATTGTGCCCATGATAATTGGGATTGTTGCATTTTCCAAAAACCAAAAAATTTTTTTCTTTCGTCCATAAAGGGTTGTTCAACCGGTGCGCCGCACAAAAATGTTCTTTTCTAAAAACAGATATTTTATTATTCATCTCTAATTGTAAATCAAATTTCAGGTTAATTGCCAAAGTATTCCACGAATATCCGGGGCGTTTCAAAAAGTTTTACGGAATGCATTTTTACTCCCTTGGGCAAATGAAGAATTAATTGCTGCCAAATGGCAATGGCCAGATTTTCAGCAGAACAAAGCTTTCCTTTCATCATCTCCACATCGAGGTTCAGGTTTTTATGGTCCAACTCTTCAATTATGAATTTGCTCATCAACCTGCTTAAAGTTTGCGCATTGATCACAAATCCGGTGTCAGCAGACACTTCACCTTTTACGGTCACGTGCAATTCGTAATTATGTCCGTGCCAGTTTTCGTTGGCACATTTGCCAAATTCCTCTGCATTTTTTTCCTTGCTCCAGGCTTCATTAAATAATTTATGCGCCGCATTAAAATGTTCTACCCTTGTTAAAAACATCATAGGAATACAAAAATTTTTTCCAAAGGTAACCCGATGAATTCAAAATATAATTGGAAATCCGAAATTCGCGATATGAATGTATTAATTGTAGCTGCGACGGATTTTGAAATTGAATTATTCAAACAACAAAATAAGACAGCAGACATACTGGTAACAGGTGTAGGAATTCCAGCCACGATTTATCATCTCACCAAAAAATTACTGACAAAAAATTATGAACTGGTTATCCAGGCCGGTATAGCAGGAACCTTTAGAGAAGGTGGAAGTTTGTCAGAAGTTGTGGCCGTGAAAGAGGATTGTTTTGCCGATTTAGGAATCGAAGAAAAAAATACGCTTTTCACTCTTTTTGACAATGGGTTTATAAAAGAAAATGATTTCCCGTTTTCAGATGGGATGCTGGTGAATCCTTCCCCATTTTTAGAAAATATTTTCTTACCCAAAGTAAGGGCTATCACCGTAAATACAATAAGCGATAATAATTTTCGTAATCAAAAG
>JBIQMJ010000259.1:0-6716 GCA_044463445.1 Segetibacter koreensis | reverse complement strand
AAAGAACAAAATCATAACCAATTGAAAATGTTTGACTAATATCAAAACGATAGTGAAATATTACATCTATTACATCACTATATTTTTCAATTCTTATAAGCTTAGTATAGGGACAAGGATATTTTTTTAAGCCTTACTGTCGTATTATTTTACCATCTTCCATTTCAATGATACGGTCTGTTCTTTGCGCAAAACCGTTGTCATGAGTAACCATCAGAAGTGTTTGATTGAATTCGCTTGTCAACCGTTTAAAAATATCAAAAACTATTTCCGAATTCTTAACATCTAAATTACCTGTTGGTTCATCACACATAATAATATGGGGATCGTTGATTAATGCTCTTGCTATAGCTATGCGCTGCTTTTCACCACCGGATATATTATTAGATTGTTTGTGTGCTAATTGATTAATTCCCAGCATCCGTAACTTTTCCATGGCCTGTTCTTCTATTTTCTTCGCGGGATATTTATTCAACTTTAATGCAGGCAGCATTACGTTATCCAACACGCTAAATTCATTCAGCAAATAATGAAACTGAAAAACAAAACCAATCTTTTCATTTCTAATCCTTGCAAGATCTGCCTCTGTTTTCTTCTTCATGCTAATATTATCTATTAGCAATTCGCCCTCGTAATGTGTATCCATGGTAGATAAAATATAAAGAAGCGTGGATTTACCACAACCCGATTTACCGATTGCAGATATGAAATCACCTTTGTTAATAGAAAAAGAAATATCATGCAGCACTTTTACTTTTACAGGGTCGTAAAAATATTTGGAAATTCCCCTGGCCTCTAAAATTATTTTCTCCATTTATTTTCCTTTAATAATAATTACAGGATCTGCCTTACCAGCTTTGCGGGCTGGAAATAATCCTGCGAGATAAGTGGTAAAAAGAGAAAACACAATCCCAATCATATAAAAAGCAGGGTTGTAGTCAACGGGATAGGTTGTAACAGTTGGCAATGCCATTGTTGTAAAAGGAATTTGATCAATAAAAACCGAAACGGAGAAGCCTAATAACAATCCAAGCAACCCACCGGCGATGCCGATAGTAAGTGAAATGACCAAAAATATCTTTTTAATATCACTACCAGAAAACCCTGTGGCTTTCAGTATAGCGATGGAATCCATTTTTTCATAGATCATCATGTTTAAAATATTATAAATGCCAAATCCTGCAACGATCAATAAAGTGATGCCGACAGCATAGGAAATGACCAAACGGACCCTGCTGCCGGTTTCAAACTGCGCGTTGGCAGTTTGTATGTCTTCTGCATCCGTATGATACAAGCGTTCATATTCCCTGGCTACGGAAGGTGCTATATCCATGTCTTTCAGCTTTACTGTAATATCTGTTATATAGTTACTGGCCCTACCTAAAATTTTTTGTGTAGTGGCCAAAGAAGCAAAGCTTTGCATCTTATCTATATCATTAACACCGGATTGAAAAAAGCCTGCCACTTTTAAAGAATACCGGTCACCTTCCGTTGTCATCACCTGAACCATATCGCCAATATTTATGAGCATCTTTTCAGCAAGTGCTTTCCCTAAAATAATGCTGTTGGAAATATTTTTTAAATCGGAAGCTTGTCCCTGGGTTATATAATCTGAAAAATGAAAAAGGCGGCTTTCTTCCTCTACTTCTATACCGTTAACTATTCCATTGATATCTATAATTCCGTTAATAAAAAAAACCTGTGCCGTAATTCGAGGTGCAAAGCCAAGTACCCGTTCATCTTTTTTTAATGATTCCATAATGAATCTGCTGTTGTAAAGTTCCATGCGTGCCCCGGATGGCTTTAACGAACTGATGAAATTGTAAGCGTTTTTGTATTTCTCCGATTCATTTACCGGTTGCCGGTTATTGGGTTTTATTTCATTATAAAGACGCACATGCGGTGTGCGATTAAGCATCAGGCCATCCAGCAGATCATTTAATCCGGTCATAAACCCCAACATCGCAATAAACATTCCTACGCCGAACATAACTCCAACAGCGGCTACCAGCGACTGTCTGCCCCTGGCAAGTAGCAGGGATTTTGCAATAGTTAATAATAATTTTATTGGCATTATCGGGGTTTGAAAATGACATCATGGAAAGTCAGGCCATTGACAATTTCCACTTTCTGATAATCTTTAAGACCGGTTACTACTTTTTTTATTTTATTTTTTCCAACTATCACGAACGAATCATTAAGTAAATAGCTTCTCGGTATAAGAAGTGCATTTTCTTTCGATCGGATAATAATATTTGCTTCGGCCGTCAGATTAGGATATAAAACCGGCGGTTGTTTTACGAACTCAGCTTCTACAGTCAATGATTTGCTTCGTTCATTCATTAAGGGAATTATTTTAGAAACTTTTGCTTCAAACACTTCTCCTTTATAACTGTCCATTGTAAGTAAAACGGTTTGCCCTAATTTAATTTTTGCAATATCATACTCATCTATTTGCATCTCTAATAAAAATAGGGTAGCATCGCCAATGACTGCCAATGGCGTTTGAGGAGACACCATTTCTCCCGGTTCTTTTATTAAAGAATACACCTTGCCATTTATCTCGCTCCTGATGACAAAATCGCTTTCGTGGTATAAGCTGATAGATAGATTATTCCTGGCCTGCTTTGCATTGAATTCAAGGTCTTTCAATAAATCGTTGTACCTGATCTTTGCCGACTCAAATGAAGTTTTAGAATTTTTGTAGGCCAGTTCGCGTTGTTCCATTTCCATTCTTGTACCGATATTTTCGTTCCATAAATTTTTTTGGCGTTGATATAACAAAGAATCATTGATACATTTACTTTTCGCGAGTGCAATACTGCTTTTTGCATCAATTAATTTTTCTCTGTTTGTGTTTACGGAGGCATATCCTGCTGCCAGGCTTGCATTTTCCCGGTTAATGGTGGAACTTTTATCCATTACCTGCATGAGAGGATCCCCTTTTCTTACCAAATCATTTTCTGTTACAAATATTTTATTGATGATCCCATTCACTTTAGCAAAAGCCTGGTACTGATTTTTTGTTTTAATAATTGCAGAGGCATATACAGATTCGGTAATATTTTCAGTAACGGGCATTGTTTTTTCCGTCGTAGCATTGCATGAAATAAAAAGGAGACTACCTAATAGCAGCGCAATTGCAATTTTCATAGTAAACTGTTTTATTTTGTTAACAGTTTTAATTCTTTGTAATTATTAGAAAATACAATTACTTAAATTTCTTTTGTTTTTATCAATCCAAATAATCTGTCCACATCTTCTTTTTTACACAAGGCTGTCCCGGAGCTCATTGTAGCTGCAGTGCCGCAGGCCACACCATATTGCAGTGCTTCTTTCAGGCTTCTGCTTTGTGAAAGACAAAAGACAATGCCTGCAACCATGCTATCTCCGGCTCCAACGGTAGTTTTCCTTTTCACGATCGGAGCTTCCACTTTATACGATCCTTCCTTACTGATCAGCATCGCTCCCAGCGCTCCCATTGATACCACTACAACTTCACAATTTCCATCCATTATTAATTTTTGTGCAAGTGGTTCTATGTCATTGGTTTCTAAAGCATCTTTCCCCGTTAGCATGCTGAGCTCAGCCAAATTGGGCTTTACCAGGTAAACGCCTTCCTTTATGGCGAGCCGAAGCGCTTCTCCGGAACTATCCACAATTAATTTTCTTTTTTGTGCCTTAGCAATCTTTGCAATTCTTGCAAGCATATCTTCCGGAACTCCTGGGGGCAGACTTCCGCTGGCAACTATAAACGGCGATGAACTTTCTTCTATTGATTGTAAACACTGCTGCCATTCATTTTCAGATAAATGCTGTCCTGGCATGCCAAAGCGGTATTGCTGATTGGTAGCTTTATCCAAAACGATCAGGTTCTCCCTTGTGTGTTTCTGAATTTCAATTTGGCGAAAATTAATATTTTCTTTTTCTAAAAGAATGTTCAAAAACTTCCCGGAATATCCCCCGGATGGATAAATGGCAATGGCTTTACCGCCGAGTTTTTTTATGGCCCTGGCCACATTAATTCCACCGCCTCCGGGTTCAAAAACCGGAGGAGAACACCTGAGCTTTTTTTCGGGAATAAGCGCAATTACGGATGTGCTTTTATCAATGCATGGATTGAAAGTGATCGTACAAATTTGCGCCATTGAGCAATTTTTTAAAATTAAAATATGCAGAATTTATTCGTCTGCTATTTCTGCAAGACAAATCCTTTCAGATGATTGGTTTTAATATTCATAGCTTCCAGCGTAGCAATTAATTTATTTTTCAGAAGTTTCTTTTCATTCATCCATTCATTTTCCATTTCTTTTAATAATTTCTTTTCGGATTCATCTAATTCCTCCGAGGCACAGAATTTCAGTAAGGCGAGCGCCACATTCCTATCACGAAGATCCCCGAATAATTTCAGGGATTCCTCCATTGATCTTCCATTCAATAAGTTCGCCTGCTGTTGGGTAATAAAAGGGCTGATAAACGAATAATTATAGTAAAGATCTTCAATGTATTTCCTGGCATTGTCCAAAGCCTCATCTTCGTCTAACCGGCCGGACATCGTTTTTAATTCATAGAGCGTATAGTCTATGAATTTCTTAATGGATTTGCTACTCAACTTATCTGGCAAGGTGGCTAAAATATCTCTTTCATCATTGCTGAAATCGTAGCTGGGATCTATAAAATCTTTACTTAGTTTTTTCCAGTAGTCTAATTCTTTTTCTAACATGCTTACATAAGAAACAGGAATATTGTTTAAAGATTCTTTCACATATTCATTCGTTTTTTTTAACTGCAATTGGAAATTCTGGATGATCCCTAAATATCCGTATATGGTTTTCATCCTTTTGGTTATCCTGTAGGAAAACCCATCGTTGGATTCCATGTTGAGCAAATGAAAAAAGACTTTCAGCTTTTTCATTTCACTTCTGAATTTCAGGGAATCCTTCGGTTCAAATCTATCTAAGGTTGTGCGGAAATGCTTCCCTATTTTTTTGAACCGGGTATCGATAAAACCAATAATTTCTTCTTTTGTCATACAATCGATTTTAACCTGGATGATAATTATTTTATTCAATTCCCTGTTGGATGAATACTTCATATAATTTTAAAAGAATAAAAGCAACGGCTTTTTTAAGCAGGGGGAAGCTGCCTATTATCAGCAACATCGCCACTAACCATGCGATATTTTTTCCCATCATCGCCTGGCTAAATTCCTGGTTTAATGTTTTCATTTTATGGAAATTTGAAACCGAAATTATCATTACCTTATGGCGGATGCAATGACTACGGTCATTAGCAGTGGTGATACTTATTTTTTAAAAAGAAATTTTCGATTAGTGAACGAACAAATAAGGAGATTTTTTCTTTTGATTAGTGAGAAATTCCAGGAAAGTTTTGATTGATTAAACCGAAAGCGCCATGTTATATTGCTTTAATTTCCAAATAAAATCATGGTCGTGCTTTTTTAATAAAATAAAATAAGCAACAGCCATAAATACAGTTGCGGGAAAACCCGAACCAACGCCAAGTGGGGCTATTGCTAATCCGAAAATGATCCCTCCGGCACATGCCAGTTTTACCCAGGTTTTGTTGAGAATTAATCCGAGTGCAATCAAAAATTGGCCAACTGCAATGGTGAAAACAATTGTAGTGATATGGGCTGAAAAAAATCCATTGATAAACCTGCTGTAGGCCGGCAGTGCATTTAGCGATGCATAATTTAGGTAAATTTCCGGTGACCTGATAGCTGTGGTAGAATTGAAATAGGCTGCCCACAGAAAAAATCCGGCAAAAAAAATTCTTGTCCACATGGGTTTTTTTATCGCTGCTACTATGCTCAAAATAAAAACAATATTTGAGACAATATAGGGAATCAGCCATTCTTTCAAGACTTCCATAATGATGAAGTATAATTTTTTTTAAAAAATGCTGCCTATCAGTTTGCCAAAAATAATTTATGAAATAAAAATCATTTTTAAGAAACTGCTTCTTCTTTCTTTTGCTTTTTCTTTTCCATAAATTTTTCGATCAGGTCGGGTACTTTCTCAAATGCAGCGCCCAGGCCTTTATTGGAATGCGTGGGGATAAATGAAATCTGGTCCTGCCGTGTAGTCAGAAACCCAATGGGGGTAATGCCAACACCACCTCCGGCGCCAGTACCTACACCCTCTCCCTTGCCTTTATTGGGTGCATCTCCATGCCCTTCGCCCCCGCCATAGCCCAGTCCCATTCCGAATTTAATTACGGGCACACAGGTAAATTCGCCCAATTGAAATGCCTGACCTATTACCGTTTCGGTCTTTGCTTCTGTTTTCATAAAATCAGTAAGTTGCCTTACTGTTTCTTCTAAATTGATTGCCATAAAATTGGTTTTAAAAGATGAATAAATAATTTATTTCATAAATGCATAAGCTATTCGCCACACCTTATTTTTGATAATCATTACCAGGTAATTTTGATCAATAAAATTGATATGAACATGCTTCCTCATGAATGGTAAAAAGTTAAGATAATACCACCTGGCGGTTGTCGTATTATCGTCTGCACTAATGGCTATTTCCCATTGAACGATGTGGAATGTTTTCAATATTTTAATGAATTTTAAAACCGGCATTGACTTTTTTCTGCCTCTTTTTTTGCGACTTATATTTTTCTTTTCCCTCATCTTTCTGTCCGTAAAAATCATTTGTACCAGATTCCATTGTTTGTAAAAAAACAAT
>JBIQMJ010000258.1:3927-6719 GCA_044463445.1 Segetibacter koreensis | reverse complement strand
TATCTTAACTCGAATGTTATTAGAAAAGATGGGGTTCGTCAAAGGGATACGATAAAATATGAGTAGACTGTTTTTGGTATATGGCTTTTCGGCTTTGCTTATGCTTATTGGACTTGTATGCCTCGTTGCAGCATTTCGCAAGCAGACTGCAAAAGAGAAAATGATAAAAGCACTTCAACCACCGCCGCCAAAAAACTATGGAAATCCTTTCCTATGGATGTTTGGAATGTTATTAATTGTTTTAGCGACATTATTGCTCTTTAAAACCGTATCACAGTTGAGTGACGTAAAGCATCGCCTAATAACTAAGGTTTCGTTTTGCCCAACGGGCAAGAAATGAAACCATAGTTGAACGAAACCGGGCAATAAGAATTTAGTATGGATTTGTCGCAAAGCAGTTGCAGGGTGGTTGAAGCAGTAAGCGTTTCGATTTTTTTTAAGAGTCCCCCAAAGCTGTTTTTTAAACCTGTTTTTTGGTTTTTTATTCCGGGTATTACAAAAGTTCCCTTACCCGCAGTTTCAGATGGCAGGCACCATTTGTTTTTCCAATAAATACTGCTTTGGCGGCCCACGCTTTCCGAATACATCGAGGGTGATGAGCGTTCCGGTTTTGCAACACGGACATTTTTTGAGCAGGGTTTTTGCTTTGAGCTGCAGCCGTTTTATTTTCAGTTGAGTTTGCAGTGTTTGTAATTTGCCCCGCTTCCATGTGGCGCTGACAATGCCGTAATGCCTTATTCTTACAAAGCGATGTGGTAAAATGTGTTGCGCAAACCTTCAGGTAAATTCTGCATGGGTAAGTGTCATTATTTTTTTACGGGCACTGTCACGGTAATCCTTATACGAAAATGAAACTTCCGATTCCGTTACCCGCACAATGCGATGATTGCTGATCGCTACCAATCCTGCCCAAAGCTGTCGAAGAGCGCCTTATCGGTGATGCCATTTTCCCTTAGCTGCTGCACATATTTTGGCACAGGCCAACCGCTTGCGTCAACAGCGGTGGAAGAATCCTCACATTTTCAAAATTTCGTGATATTTATTTTTAGTTATAATAGATTTTTCTTAATATTACTACAAATTCATCCCCTTCCATAACCAGGCTTTAGAATCCATCTTCTTTCTTTCCCTTTATATTAAACCGATAGGAAATGAAACGGATTTATACACTTGTTTTATGGGTCGTTAGCCTGAACGGCTTTTCACAGGGCCGAACGTTGTTGTACACGGGCAATGCTTGGCGCCAAATTAATGTGGCTTCCGGCCAAACTGCCGATAATAGGCCTCCGACTTCAGTTGATGACGTGGTAATAAGCCAGTCACTCTCTGGACTGACCGATGCCTACATCCCAACAATTCCAGGGCAACCTCTAAAAATCGGGGGAGACTCAACATCATTCTGCCGGAGTATGCACATAAGCCATACTATAGTTAATTTTTATGACTCCGCTTTAATAGATGGTGGAGCTTCTGTAAATGTGTATACTTCAAATGGTGGTTATGTTTTAATAGATTCAGGTTCTGTGATTGAGATGGGCATTTTTTACCTGTTTGGAGGGAATCCGTCTATTAAAGATTTGCAGGTTGAAGACAGTAAATTTGGAGATAGGATGCAGCATAATGCAGATTGGGTTGATCTTCTTTTGCAAGATAGCGGCTTTGCAAGCTTTAAGCGCAGTTCATTTCGCGGATTTGTCTTAGCAACGAAACAACATGGAAGCACAGGCGGCTTGTATGCAGATAATAGCACATTTTCCGTTTCAAGTTTTATTTTGGGGGACAATACTATAGATACTTTTCTAAACAGTTCTATTGTTGGGGACTACAGTAATTATGGTTTGGATTTTCTAATCGGGCGAAACGCCCATTTTGTATCAGAAAATGACAGTATCAAATTGTATAATGGTACAGAGCTTCTTAATTTTACCAGCTCAGGTTCTGTATTTAATGGAAGCATCAATTCATGGTATATCAATTTTAAGCAGGAGGATCCTGCGAATCCATTGCCGAATATTATTAATGGGGATATAGTGATGCGGGAAGAACCTGGCGCGGGTATCAGCGGAAACGTGGCGATTTCAGGAAATTTAACCAACTATATGCCTTCGTTCGGATTTAGCGACTACAGTTCCGGTCTTTTCCTTGACAGTCAATATGTTTTTAAGATTGGAGGAATAAAAAATTTTGGAAATGACGTTTTTATTAAGAACTGCATGTTTAATTTCTGCCATTATAAAATAGAATTTTTTGGTGATAAGAACAGTAATATTGACTGGAATCTTGGCTTTCCGGCAGATACGCTTGTAATCAATAAAACCAATTGTGCAAAAGTTACATCAAAGAATGCGTTGTATGTTGCAGGGGAAACAAGAATTGAAAGTGGCCAGTTGTCACTTGATCCGGTTGATACCATTCCTTATAAATTTGTTTGTGCAGGAAATGTAAAAATATCGCAGGGAGGTGGCCTCTTTCTCAGAAGGGATCCAAAAGGCACGGTGGCCAATATAGCGATAAAAGGAATTTTGGTGGATCAAAATACCCATGTAGATTCGAGTTGTGCAGGATTCAGCAATCCTTATAATGGGAAGATCTATTTCTATAAGAATACAACGAACACAGGAAATATGGATTCCACAAGTACCGGCAATACCGATACCACTTCAACCGGAAACACGGACACCACTTCAACAGGAAATTCCGACACTGTTCAAATCGTGCATACAGATTCACTTACTCATTTTTCCGGAAGTTATTCAGACAAGTCTGTTATCCTTTTATGGACCATGGAAAAA
>JBIQMJ010000258.1:0-3917 GCA_044463445.1 Segetibacter koreensis | reverse complement strand
TGATCAATCTATGTTTTCACCTGTAACGAATGTTATCACTTCACCTGATTCACCGATTCAAAATGATTATCAATATGTTGATAATACTTCTTTAAGAAACGTGAATTATTACCGTTTAAAGATTGCCGATATAAATGATCATTATTATTATAGCGATACGATTTCCGTTGAAGGGCCGGATGAAAAGATCATCTTGTTGTATCCCAATCCCGTAAAAGATCAATTGTTCCTAAGGTTAGCTGAAACTTCAGGAGATGCAGAAGTTAGCATCATAGATTTTAAAGGTGCTATCATAAAAAAGATCAAAGTGACAGCAACCGGAGATATCACTATAAATACTTCACAGTTGCAGCGCGGAAACTATTCACTTTTTATCCATACAGGACAGATTGAAAAAACGATCCGTTTTATAAAAGAATAATCAGTCCCAGCCGAGCCTCCTTAAAGGGACCCGGCGTAAACGAGGGAGCGGTTATCTAAACAGTAAACCCACAAAAAACAATAATTCCTGTTTCACTTTAACCGGTTAGTAGTATCAGGAAATAGAATTCATTACCCTGGTTACTAAAATCCTCGGCTGGGACGAAGATGGATTGACTAATGGTATGGGAAATAACCGATGATATCTTAAAAAGATAGTTGCCCATAAGAATTTATTTTTTATATATTAATTTATTTTTACCTTGAAGATCTTTCTTGCAAGGCACACAAAACCCAGACACAAAGCCAACCTTGCAAAAGAGCTAAAATTTTGCCGACACACATCGACCATCCCATAAATCGAAATCGCTTTAAACAGCAATACATTTAGTAAATTTGTTGGCATGACTGCAGCGATAGACACAAAACCACTCACTAACGAGTTACCAAGCCACTTTGCAGACAGGGTTGGACAGCTTTATGCTAAAACTGTTACGATACAACACAAGAAGAACAATGGACAGTTTTTTACCCCAACAGAAATTGCTCATTTCATGGCGGGACTGACCAAACAGACAAAAGACAAATTCAAAATACTTGACCCAGGTTGCGGTACAGCAATTCTTTCAAGTTCACTTATTGAGACACTTGTGAAGCAAAATGATAACTTAAAGGAAATAGAACTCGTTGTATATGAAACCGACCAAAACATTTTGCCTTACACACAAGCAGTGCTTGACTATTTAAGCAAATGGCTGAAGCAACATAAAACCAAATTTAAAGCAACGCTTGACACAAATGATTTTGTACTTGAAAACAAAGATTGCTTTCAAGTTTCAGCGACCCTTTTTTCAGAACCGAAAAATGCCACTTACGATATTGTAATTTCAAATCCACCCTATTTCAAAATATCAAAGGATGATAAAAGGGCAACGGTAGCTAAGTCTATTGTTTGGGGGCAACCAAACATCTACTCAATCTTTATGATGGTTGCTACAAAACTTTTAAAAGAAGGCGGTGAACTAATTTTTATCACCCCCAGAAGTTTTGCATCAGGCAATTATTTCAGAGCTTTTCGTGAAGCATTCTTTCAGGAAATTGAAATAGAACAAATACACTTATTCGGTTCAAGGACTGATACTTTTGACCGTGATAGCGTTTTGCAAGAAACACTAATATTGAAAGGCAAAAAACAAAAACTAAATGGACATTTGCCTTCTATACTAATAACACATTCTAATGGAATAAAAGACATCGAAAGTTCTACCGAAAAGGTTTATAAAACTGATGAACTCATTGACTTAACGTCAAAAGAAAAAATCATACATCTTCCTACAAATGAAACAGACGATAGCGTAATTAAGCTGTTTAAATCATGGGCAGGAAATTTACGGCAATACGACATCCAAATTTCTACAGGCCCTGTTGTTTCATTCAGAGCTACACAATATTTGTTTGAGCAGTATCAAAATGGAACTGTATTTTTAGTGCCGTTGTACCAACTCATCAACACAGCTAAAATGCAATTTGAGTGGCCTGTTTCTAAAAGGAATAAACCTCAATACATTCAATTTTGCGAAGAAACTAAATCGCTTTTGCTTCCAAATAAAAATTATGTTTTTCTACGACGCTTTAGTGCAAAGGACGACAAGAGCAGATTGGTTGCAACTCCCTACTTTGTTGACATTACCCAAGCAGAATATATCGGCGTTGAAAATCATCTCAATTACATTTACAGACGCAAAGGGCATCTTGAAAGAAATGAAATATTAGGACTTGCTGCTTTATTAAACAGCAATCTCTTTGACACATATTTTAGAACCTTCAATGGAAATATAAATGTGAGTGCTACCGAATTAAGGGAAATGCCTTTACCGCCATTGGAAGACATCAAACAAATTGGAAATCAAATAATATTATTAAACGACTTTTCACAATCAAAGGTTGACAAAATCATAAACAACTACTTTGATATAGAACATATATTCGCTTATGAGCAAAATTGACGAAGCAAAAGAAATCCTTAAAGAATTAGGATTGCCGGCAGCACAACAAAATGAAATTTCAGCCTATACTTTACTTGCTCTTTGCGATATTAAACCCCGTGGCAATTGGAGTAAAGCTATTAAAGTAAGTTTGAAAGTTTCAAAAGGTATCATGGCATTTTGTAAAGACATTTACAAAAAAGAATATGCTCCCAATACAAGGGAAACCTTTCGCAGACAAGTGTTGCATCAATTCGTTCAGGCAAGAATTGCAGATTACAATCCTGATAACCCAAGTCTTCCAGTTAATAGTCCTAATGCACACTATGCAATTACAGAGGAAGCATTAGAAGCTATTAAAACTTTTGGAACAAAAGCATGGAAAGAAGGTGCAGAAAGGTTTAAGTCAGAAGTTGGCGAACTTTCAAAACGTTACCTCAAGGAAAGAAAACAAAATTTAATCCCTGTAAAATTAAGCAACGGTAAAACAGTAAAACTCTCTGCAGGAAAACATAATGTTGTACAAGCTGCCATTGTTCAGGATTTTGCAGCACGTTTTGCAAATGATAGCAAAGTTCTTTATTTAGGCGACACAGCAAACAAAGACCTTTACGTTGACAAAAAAGTATTGAAAGAAATTGGCATCCCAATAACGCAACATAGCAAACTTCCAGACGTAGTTTTATTTGACAGAAAGAAAAATTGGCTTTATTTAATTGAAGCGGTTACTTCTCATGGTCCTGTTTCACCAAAACGAATTGTTGAATTGGAGGAATTACTCAAAGACTGCAAAGCAGGCAAAGTTTATGTTTCGGCATTTCCCGACTTTGCAGAATTTAAAAAGCATTCGACAAACATTGCATGGGAGACAGAAGTTTGGGTTGTAGATTTTCCCGAACACATGATACACTTTAATGGTGACCGTTTTATGGGGCCACGATAAGCCACCACACAAAAGCATACACATTTGCAAGGCACAAATAGCTGACTCAGTCCCAGCCGAGCCTCCTGAAAGGGACTCGGTGTAAACGAGGGAGGGGTTATCCAACAGTAAACCCACAAAAAACAATAATTCCTGTTTCACTTTAACCGGTTAGTAGTATCAGGAAATAGAATTCATTACCTGGTTACTAAAAACCTCGGCTGGGACGAAGATGGATTTGACTAATGAGATGGGAAATAACCGATGATATCTTAAAAAGCTAGTTTCCCGGAAGAATTTCTTTTTTATATATTAATTTATTTTTACCTTGAAGCGCTTTTGAGTTTCTCCGTAAGAAGAAACTAACTGTGGTAGCCGGAATTTTGATTAGAATGAACTGTTCAACCAACAATATTAAAAACTGTATTGACGCGACAACAACCAGCCTACCGGCAGGCAGGTACAAAAAGCGCAATAGGAAACTAATGATCATCAGTTATAGAAAAACTGGGTTATTTCGTTTAATAAATTGTTGCCTGTAATTTTTTCGGACACACTACAATTAATTAACTAAATATGGCAAAAAGTAA
>JBIQMJ010000257.1:0-6745 GCA_044463445.1 Segetibacter koreensis | reverse complement strand
ATTTTAAACAAATTTCGTATTGCAAACAATGCAAAGCATATCATTTCCAACAAAATAGAAATTTTGAAGATAGATTGGTTCACTGCCCGTGCTGTTAATTAATTTTATAAAAAATCCGGCCCGAAAAGGATTTTACTTTGCTTACTAAAACCTATCCTTTTGATTCCGGCCATACACGAAACATAGCCACTCCGTGAGATGACACTGACGAGCGGATCAAATCATTAGTAGAATAGGTTTTAGCCTGGTAACGGTTTCCTTTGTCCCAAAGATTAACCACTTTATAAGAATTTGCTTTTGACAAACCCACTTTTTCAACGGTAGTGGTCATAAAAGCCCGCTCCTGGCCACGATTCAATAACAATACCGCAAAACTGCCGTCAGACATAGGCTTCACCCATACTTCCTGGTCTCCATTGTCAGAAACTTTATATCCTTGTTTGCCAGCCGGGTCCTGGTCCACCGCAATGACATCTTTATTCAATAAAATTTCACGTGTGTCTTCTGTCATATGAAATAAATCATTACCTGCAATCAATGGAGCGGCAAGAATGGCCCACAAACTAAAATGCGTACGATACTCATTATTATTCATTCCGCCATTACCCACTTCCAGCATATCAGGATCATTCCAATGCCCCGGGCCGGCGTACTTACTTAACCCTACCTGTTGATCAACAATATTTATCATACTGTTCCAGTTATCTGAAATATCGCCGGTAGTTCTCCAAAGCTGGCTGATAGCAGGCGCCCACTGGTAAGGGTCTTTAACGCCCCACTCACAAATGCTGTAAACTATTGGGCGCCCCGTAGCAAGCAAGGCCTTTTGCATATCGGTGTATCGTTTCAAATAATCTACTCCCTCATTGTTACAATTATCCAGCTTCAGATAATCGATGCCCCATTTGGCAAAACTTTCTGCATCCGTCTTTTCATGATACAGACTACCCGGAAAACCTGCGCAGGTCTTGGTGCCGGCCGATTCATAAATCCCGATCTTCAAGCCAAGACTATGCACATAATCAGCCAGGGCTTTGATGCCATGTGGAAATCGTTTGGGATCAGGTTGCAACCTTCCTTGTGCATCACGCACCGTATCCATCCACGCATCATCAATATTAATGTATTCATATCCCGCGGCTTTCATTCCGCTGGAGACCATAGCCTGCGCTGCATCCTTAATCTTTTGCTCTGTGATATCCGTATGGAAAGCATTCCAGCTATTCCAACCCATTGGAGGAGTCTGTGATAAAGGCTGGGCAGATGCCAGACCGAACTGAAAAGTCAGGAGTAGGAATAATCCTGCAAATACGTGTAAGGAAATGGATTCTTTTTTCATTTGAAATTATATTTATATTTTTTTTGAGAAAGTAAATATAAACATAATTAGAAATTCTTTTCTAAATTCCAGTCAATGATTTTTTGGAAACGGCCGGAAAATGTTCATCACCAATTAAAATGAAATTTCTGAAATCAGTCAGAATAAATCTTATTGTTCTTTCCGGATCAAAAAAATTTACAAGCTAAAATTTCAATGCTTCCGGCAAATATTTTTTAATAAGATCTTCATAATAGGGCCTTAGTTTGTTGATATCTGGCGGTTCCGGGCTTTTTGAATACAGATCGTAGGGATTGAACAGTTTCACCCACTGTAACATTTCTTTATCATGATCATCTAATAAATACTCATACTCTCCCTCCCGGTGCCATGAATAAAATGAGTGGTACCGAAGCATATATAAACCTTCTTCAGGAAGATATCCTTTAAGCATCTGGTATACATATTCATCATGTCCCCAGGAAATATGCACATTTCTTAAACCACAGCCTTTTTCGTATACGCCATACCGTGAGCTATAGGCCGGGTTACTGTAATCCGGGTTACTTTTGAAAAATTCGGGATAAACAATTTTATCCGAATACGCACATCCCACAGGGAAAGTATCGCCTACCACAGCCCATTGTGGCTCGCCAAAAAGACAAAGCACTTTACCCATATCATGCATAAGCCCCGTTAACACCATCCAGTCAGGATGCCCATCTTTGCGAATCGCCTCCGAGGTTTGTAACAAATGCTGAAATTGATCGAGATCAGTGTCAGGGTCCGAATCATCCACCAATTGGTTGAGAAAATTGAATGCATCCCATACCGGCATTTCTCTTTTATTGAATTGCAGGTATTCGTTTTTCTTTTGCACCACAAAATCATAGGTTTGATATTGATGATTCAAGCGGTAAAATTCTTTAACGGTATCTCTTACTGTGGTCTCATAATTTCTGAATCCCTCTTTTGACTTTTTTGCCGGCGCTTCTTCAGGATACCGCACCAAAACATCCTCCTCCCATTCATCAAGGCTTTCCAAAGGATTGATTTCTTTCGAAGTAAAATTCGGTTTTTTCTTTTCCATGCTAATTCAATTGAAGATATTAATGATTAAGCTAATTTCCGTCATTTTTAGTAACAAATTAAATTTTTTATTGCAAAACCGATTTCGTCTTTCCAAACTAAAACTTGATTTAAATAGAAAGTTTTTCTAATTAAAATAAGAATCCTGCGTATTGATTGGCTTACTGTAATGCCTGTTTTGGGTTCATAAAAATTACTCCATCTTCCAAACCATATCAGAATTTTTTAGCCAGGAATGCTGAAAGCGCCTGTATCTTATCGGTTCCTATAAAATCAACCCCTAGTTTCATTTGTGCCGACCACGAATTTTCGTTATCCGGCGCCGCCCAAAAACGGATACTCTTCCCCGCCTGGTGTACACTGTCGATAACATGCAAAAGAACATTTCTATCACTATCCGGAAGATCATTTTCTCCGCTCCAGTGAGAATACCTCTCCAATGAAAGGCTCACCAGTCCCACTCTTCCCCATTCCCGGGGCGTATGAAAAATTTTCAGATCATCATCAAAGAAAATATAACGAGGATAGTTGTTATATTTTGCAGGAGGCGGCCTTTCACCGCTGATCAGAATAGTGACAGGCTTATTAATATCTTTGTCAGAAACTAAATATTTTTTTAAAGGCGCCAGCTCACTTAGAAGAAGTTGTAAACTTCCTTTATAATTTTCTTTTATATCTATCAGTAAATTTACTTTCAGGGGACCATTCTTTTGCAATTCCGCTAAAAGTGGCTTTAAATACAAGGTTCGCAAAGTACGCTGGGTCTGCAACGCCTCTTTACTGTGGCTTACCAACAAAACTCCATTTACAGGAAACACGTCTGCTTCAATAGAACCAAAGCCGGCGTTCCATGCGGTGTAAAACGGAACCGGATGCATGTAATCATTATGTGCATGGGCATCAGCAACTGTATATATTTTTTGCTGCGCAAATACATTTAATGAAAAGCCGGCAATGAAAAGAAGACAAAATATTCTTTTTGGGAAATTCATTTTTAGAAATTTATTACTGCCAAAACAGGAAAATGATCTGAAGGATATCTCCCATGATAGGTGTCGGTAAGTATCCCCCATTTTTGAACTTTGAATTGCCGGGTAACAAAAATGTGATCTATGACCTCATTGCTTTTTACCGTTTTGCCAAACCCATTGAATGAACCATTATTGGCATAAGGGTTTGCAACTTTATTATAAGTGTCCACCAAAATTCCTGAACCTGCAATTGTTTTATACCATTGGGTTTCGTTACTTCCATTCATATCTCCCATAAAAATTACCGGTTGTGAACCTGCAATTCTCTTTATTTCTTTTAAAATCAATTTGCTGCTTTCATTTCTCGCAAGATCTTTCTGATAATCATAATGCGCATTGAAAACATAAAATTTCTTTTTTGATTTTTTATCCTGTAACCAGACCCAGGAACAGATCCGGTTGCAGCAGGTAGCATCCCAGCCAAGCCCTGGCTTTTCGGGTGTTTCAGAAAGCCAAAAATCGCCGTGCCCCAGCATTTGAAACTTGTCTTTTTTATAAAAAATTTCTGAAAATTCTCCGGCCTGTTTTCCATCGTCGCGGCCAATACCGTAATAATCGTATTCAGGAAGATCTTTGTGTAGATCCATTATCTGGTGATACAATAATTCCTGCGTACCGAAAATATCAAAATCGTGAAATTGTATCAATGCTGAAATCATGGGATAGCGCTGTTTCCAGCCATTGCCATGCGCGGAATCTTCACTATTATTATCATTGCGCATATTGTATGTCGCAACTCTTAAAGTTTGAGCCTGGATAAACATGGTGGATAACAATAGTAAAGCCACAAATAACGCTCTTTTTAATTTCATACGATTTTAATTAGAAAATGAAAATAAGTCTTTATTTAAAAGTCCTCTTTACCATCCCGAATTCTGACCGGATTTAGAATTCTTTGATAATGCCGGTTCAGGAATTGGATAATAATATTTTTATCACTCCCTTCTTCTGGTGCATCCTTCAGCCAGGTGAGCTCTGGAACAAAGTTTTTTAAAAAAATTCCCATTCACCAAATTTCCTTGCCCGGGTAAAGATTTCCAATGAATGAATTTATAAATTATATATTGCGGCATTTTATTTTCTTTATAAATATTGTTTTATATGAGCCTTCACATTGCTGATTATCTGATTATTATTGTTTATTTTCTTTTTGTCTTGGGAGTTGGTTTTATTATAAAAAAACGAATTAAATCAAGCAATGATTTTTTGGCCAGCGGAAAGAATATTCCTTTATGGATCACCAGCCTTGCATTTATTTCTGCCAATCTCGGCGCTCAGGAAGTGTTAGGCATGGTAGCTTCCGGAGCAAAATATGGGATTATGACCGTTCATTTTTATTGGATAGGCGCCATATTTGCAATGGTTTTTCTTGGCGTTTTTATGATGCCTTTTTACTACGGAAGCCGCGCCAGAAGTGTTCCCGAATTTTTAAAATTGCGTTTCGATGAAAAGACCAGGGGATTAAATGCCATTTCTTTCGCAGTAATGACTATATTCTCTTCGGGCATCTCTTTATATGCATTGGCTAAATTGCTTGAAGTCATTTTACATTGGGATTTCGATGTGTCGATCTGGATGGCAGCCAGCATTGTTATGATCTATACTTTTCTTGGAGGTTTGACCAGCGCGGTTTACAATGAAGTGTTACAATTCTTCTTAATTGTGCTTGGCCTTTCGCCTTTGGTTATTGTTGCCTTGCACGATGCCGGTGGCTGGTCGAATATCCAATCAGTGCTTCAACCAGAATTAACCCATGCATGGAAATACATGGGAAATGCCAATTCAAATCCAATGGGAATTAATTTTATGTCGCTGATATTCGGTTTAGGTTTTGTAATGTCATTTGGATATTGGTGTACGGATTTCCTCGTGGTGCAAAGAGCTATGATGGCTAAAAATATGAATGCGGCCCAACGTACCCCGATCATCGCAGCCATACCGAAAATGTTAATGCCACTTATTGTAGTGTTGCCCGGCGTAATTGCGATCGCGCTTATGCAACCTGCTTTGACTTCAAAAGGATTCAGCATTCCTTCCGATGGAAAAGGTGGTCTTGATTATACTATGGCCCTGCCATCGCTCATATCTCATTATTATCCTACCGGCCTCCTCGGAGTGGGTATTACAGCACTGATCGCTTCTTTTATGAGTGGGATGGCGGGCAATGTAACCGCTTTTAATTCTGTGTTTACATTTGATATTTACCAATCTTATTTTGTGAAACATCAATCAGACAGGCACTATTTAATTGTGGGAAAAATAGTAACTGTCGCCGGCATACTTTTATCCATCCTAACGGCGTACATAGCCAAGAGTTTTAATAATATTAATGACTTCCTGCAATTGGTTTTCAGTTTTGTAAACGGTCCACTTTTTGCCACTTTTCTTCTGGGTATGTTTTGGAAAAGAACTACAGGTCATGGCGCTTTTTTTGGTTTGCTTGCCGGAACTATTGCTGCGGCTCTCACCCACGGGTTGACTTTAGCAGAAGGAAAAGGGGGTTGGATCTATCCATTATTTGAAATTCAAAGCGGCATGGGTCAGGCATTTATCGTCGCGTCCTTTTCATGGATCGTCAATTTTTTTACAACCATAATTGTAAGTTTATTTACCAAACCTAAACCAGATAGTGAATTGGTAGGATTGGTATATTCCTTAACCACGAAACCTTCTTACCACCAGGATAAATGGTATCTTAGAGTAGTTCCTTTAAGTTTAATATTAATTGCGGTTACCCTACTTCTTAATATCATTTTCTTTTAATCCTCTTCATTATGTATAAAAAACTTAATAACCTCGGTTTTGTTATTGGAATTTTCTTTATAATCATTTCACTCATACTTCTTGTAGGAGGATTGTTATCGGCAGCGCTGGATAATAAATTGGATCATTATACCGGATTTTCTTTCCTTCTTTTCGGATTGATAATGATATTCTTCAACAGAAAAAATGACAATACAGTTAAAAAAAATTAATTTTCGGGAAGCCCGTACTCGCCTGGGTTTAAGAGAAAAGTATTATATCAATCGGGATTCAATTGTCCGCGCATTGATATTAAATATTGATCAAACCTCCTGTAAACATCAGGCATTACAATACGTATATCATATTTCCCTGCCTGAGTCAGATTATTATTCAACCAATTTAAAAAGAGATCGCACTCCTGGTTTTCTTCCATGGAAATATTTTTTGCTGAAATACCGGCTTTCTTTTGTTCAAAAGCATGTTCTAAATCTTTCATAGCTTCCTGCCCGCGCCCTGATTTCCAATTAAGATATCCCATAATAAAATTAATCTCCATATTCTT
>JBIQMJ010000256.1:0-6801 GCA_044463445.1 Segetibacter koreensis | reverse complement strand
CCTTCGGAGTGGATTATATTCCTTCCTCTGAAGTGGATGTTTTCAATAAAAAGGGGCAGTTAAAACAAAACCAAGCTAAAAAAGCAAAGGAAAATTACAATGTAAAGCAATCCAAAATTGCCATTGGTTCGGGCGGGTTTTGGGGTAAAGGTTTTTTGAAAGGAACACAAACCCAGGGTGATTTTGTCCCGGAACAACATACCGATTTTATTTTTACTTCAGTGGGTGAAAATTTTGGCTTTTGGGGGAGCACTTTGGTAGTGATTTTGTACCTGTTTTTTATGATACGCATAGTTTTCATCGCAGAGCGGCAAAGAAGTACCTTTACCAGGGTTTATGCTTACAGTGTCGCTGCCATCCTGTTTTTTCATATCTCTATAAACATTTGCATGACTATTGGCCTTGCCCCGGTTATTGGCATCACCTTACCACTATTAAGTTATGGAGGATCTTCCCTGCTGACTTTTACCATCCTGATTTTTATTTTGATCCGCCTGGATGCCGACCGCCATATGATATTGCGATAGTTATTATTCAATAGCTTTATTTTTACAATATGGCAAAAATTATTCCCTTAAGCGAAGGCGCCTTTACCGTAGACAAATCCAAAAAATTTATCCCATTCAATAAACAGGAAGACAGCCTGCAGATAAGACAAAAAGGAAGCCTTTTGGTGGAGATACAACCATTTGTAGTTATTACTTCAAAAGACATTTTATTGTTTGATACCGGACTTGGCTTTGTCAACAAAGAAGGCCGGTTGCAAATTCACCAAAACCTTTCGGAAAATGGTATTAACGCCGGAGATGTAACAAAAGTCCTTATTTCACATCTTCACAAAGATCATTCAGGTGGCATTGCACAACCCAATAAGAAAATTATCGGGTTTGAAAATGCAACTTATTTTATTAATAAAATGGAATGGGAATATGCTTTGGAAAAAGGGCTGCCGTCCTACCATGTAAACGACTTTTTGCTGCTTAAGAAAAGAGATAACGTAGTATTTACAGAGGGAAATGGTGTGATAGATGAATATATTTATTACCAGGTTACCGGTGCACACAGCCCTTTTCACCAGGTTTTTAAAATCGTGGATAATGAGGAAATTATTTTCTATGGGGGAGATGTTGCGCCCCAATTACAACAAATGAAAAATCGTTTCAAGGCAAAGTATGATTTCGATGGCGCCGCTTCGATGGAACTTAGACAAAAATGGTGGCAGGAAGGACAGAATGAAAAATGGACCTTTTTGTTTTATCATGATATTAAGGATCCGGTTTTTTCATTTAGATAATGGACACTTAAAAAAGAAAGGCCTGCCCTAAAAAGAGCTGGCCGTTGCTAACCTATGAAAAACACCGTTGCAAAAATAGGAGAAAAACCTTCTTCTCCAATTTTAATTATTTTTTTTACTAATATTCTGCTTGAACTTTTCCAAATTTATTAAAATTCGATGAATTTTCATAGAAAAAACTATTTACTTTCACAGGCAGTAAAAAAAGAATAAGCAGTGGAGAAAGAAATAAGGAGAATTTTTGTTTGATGAAACCCTTTATCTCCTTTCTTTAAGCCGTTGAATCAATACATTCCTGAAATCTCTTTCAGCGCTATAAAGATCATTTAACCTGGCAGAACCAAGAATTTTTTCAAAAGAAGGTTTATATTTTTTCCTGATATCTAATAATTTTTGCTCATTTTCCAGCACATCGCCATCTTTTTTATTGGCTCTCAATTGTTTTATTTCATTATCATATTGATTGTACACCGGCCAGAATTTCTCCGCTTCTGATGGAGTAAGATGGAGTTTTTGGGTGATGAACGCTACCTTCAATGCCTGGATTTTTTCATGGCCATTTTCTTTTTGCGCCATCGTAAACGAGATACATCCAAATATTGCTATTATCAGAAGTAAATATTTTTTCATTTTACTGTTGGTTTTTGTTGATGCTTTCTACATTAATCTTTTGAAGATAATTGTTTAAAGCATTGCCATCAATTAGATACTCCCCGGGAGTAGGAAGTTCGTTGGTTTCCGTATTTTTTATCAGCGCATCGTCATCCAGGAGGGTCGTATTTTTTTCCAGGTATTGGGCAATTTCTTCATCGGATAAAGAAGCTATTCCCTGGTTTATTTCCTTAATTGTTTTATACTGCGAAGCCAGTTGCATATATTCAGGCATTCGGGTTGACACTGTCATGGTAGAATTGCGGGTGGTAGTGGAATTAAATATTTGGTAGGAAAAAATAGTAATGATACCCGCCACAAAGGCTGCCGCTGCATATTTCAACCATCTCCTGGCAGAATTAAAAGAGATGACTTTTGTGTTTCCCCCCTTTAGCCTGCATAAAATTTTTGAACTTAAATTATCAAAATACCCATCAGGAACATCAAAAACTTTCTCTTCCCTAAGATAATGCAAGGCTGGTGAAATAGACATGATCTCTTCTGCGGCACTTTCTTTTTCTTCTTTAATTTTTGAAAGTATCTTTTCGCTCAAACTATCGAAATATCCTTCAGGAACTTTTTGAAATTCTGTTTTTTTGTCCTGCTGAAGGAAAACAGCCGTAGCAATTTTTTCATCTAAACCAATGAAATATCCTTCAGGAACAGAAAATACATTCACCTTCGCTATTTTGGTAAGAGAAGGGCTTATGGTATTTAATTCATTTAATATTTCTGTTGAATTTTTCATTCGCTCTTCAGACTATTTTTTATTCCTTTAGTTTAATTATTCAATATATAATTTTCAATTTTCTTGGCTGCATGATGATAACTGGCCTTCAAGGCGCCTTCGCTCGTTTCCAATACGTGGCTCATTTCTTCATAAGGCATTTCTTCATAATACCTCAGGTTAAAAACAAGGCGTTGCTTTTCGGGTAAAGATTGAATAGCCAATTGCAGCTTCCATTCCAACTTATTTGCATCAAAATGGGTGTCGCTTCTCAGTTTGTTGCTAAGCCCATTTTCATCTTCACTTAATGAAATTGAATTTCTTTTTTTAGCCTTTGCCAAAAAGGTGAGCGATTCATTGGTAGCAATTCTGTAGAGCCAGGTATAAAGCTGGCTGTCTTCTCTAAAATTTTCCAGGCCTTTCCAAACCTTGATAAACATATTTTGAAGTACATCATCCGCATCCTCGTGAGTAATCACCATTCTTCTTATATGCCAATATAATTTTTCCTGGTACTTTTTAATAATACCCGTGAAAGCCTGTTCCCTGGAATCAGGATTTTTAAAAAGCGCCAATAGTTCCTGGTCATTTTGGATTTGGGTCATAAAGTGTTTATGTCTGTAACAAAAATAAACAAACTGTTGGTAAGACTAATAATGAATCAGGATGTTTAGCTCATCTTTTCATTTTAGGAGAATGTTTGCATTTGAGGAGAAAAAATATATTGTTCTTCTTTGAGCGCTTCCTCAATGGCATCCATATAATTTTTGATCACGATTTCTTTATCAAATTCTTTGATCATTTTTTCCCTTCCTTTTTTCCCCATTTCCGTTCTTTCATCATTTGATAAAAGATACATCCATTCCATTTTGAGGGCGAGGTCCTCGCTATCCTTCACCTTGCATAAAAAGCCCGTAACTCCGTCTTCAACAGTTTCTTTGCAGCCTGTAGTACTGGTGGTAATAATTGGTTTTTCCATGCTGGCTGCCTCCAGCAGAATATTTGAAGTTCCCTCTCTGTAAGAAGGCAATACAATGCAATCAGCCTGGCCTATATATTTCCTGACATCTTTTTTTTCTCCTTCGTAATCTATAATTCCCTCCATGATCCAACTTTGCAGATCAGATTTAGAAATAGTATTGGATTTGAGGTTTTGGTGCCAGAAGGGGCCAATAACATGGAACAATATTTCAGGATATTTTTTCCGGATTATCCTTGCCGATTCTACAAATTCAAAAATACCCTTGTCTTTGATAAGTCTCCCAATGAAAAGAAAAGTAAAAGGAGAATTCTCTTTCTCATTTTTTAATATTGGGCTGAATTTTTCGTAATCTATACCCGAACCCGGAATTCGTTTGGCAATTTCTTTTTTTACGAATTTATTTTCAACAAATAAATTCAAATCATCAAAATTCTGAAAAAAAACTTTTTTGGTTTTGACTAATGCAAACCTGTAAATAAACCGTGCAATCCGATAGGCAGGATTCTTACTTATGAATAGCGGACCCACTCCCGTAATATTTGTTATAGTAGGAATTTTCAAATATCGTGTAATAAAATTTCCAAAAATAGCAGGCCTGATACTAAAAGTGAGGCATACATCCGGTTTTATTTTTCTAAGGGCAATGCATAAATTTAAAATGTATTTAAAAACTTTGAACGGATTTAAATTTCCCGAACCAATATTAATCACCTTCAATCCTGTTTTTTCCACGTGAGACACAAAACTATTGGTATGGGTCAAAATAGTTACCTCAAAACCTTCCTGCAACAGTTTCTCCATCAAACTATACCTCATGGTATAAGTAGAGAAAAGGCTATTCTCCACCACCGCAATTTTTTTATTTTGGTAACCAGGTTTCATGGTAAGCTTTTTTATGCCATACCTCCATTGAAAAAAGAGTCCATAATATTTTAGCCCTTTTTTCATCAGAGATTTTTATTTTTTTCTCCAAAAGATTGATAACAAAATTACCGTTAACAAAGTTTCTGTGAAAATTATTATTACCTGTAAGGTAATCAAAAACTATTTCCTTTAATTCATTATCCAACCATTTTCTTAATGGAATTTCAAAACCTCGTTTTGGCTGATTTATCAATTCTGAAGGAAGATATTTTTTTGCCAGTTGCCTGAGCAGGAATTTAGTAGTCTTTCCCTTTATTTTATAATTATCATTTATCGTAGGAATATATTCTAAAATTTCTTTTGAAAGAAAAGGGCTTCTTCCTTCCTGTGAATTGGACATAGTTGCGATATCCATTTTTACCAGGAAGTCGTCAGGTAGAACCGTGTCAAAATCGAGATTCATGATTTTTTGTAAGCCCGATAAGTGACTGGCTGCAATTTTTTCAAAATCAGATTGCAGTGGTTTCATATAATCAGTTCCGGGCTCAGTGAAATTGTTCTGAAAGCCTTCAAAAATATCTACACCGGCCGAAAGGTATATTTCCAAATCGGAACTGGCCGCCAGCGAAACCAGCCTGTATAAATAATTATATTTCGATCTCTTATTATTGGCCAAAGGCAATAATTTTTTTAAAACAGCGGCCTGATTTTTTATCAAAGAACTTCTTTTAAAAAAATCATATTTGCCAAAAGGCACGTAACGCCTGTAGCCTCCAAATAATTCATCTGCGCCATCGCCATTCAATATGACTGTAAGATATTTTTTGGCCTCCCGGCTTACATAATAGCTCGGTATAACCGAACTGTCAAAAAAAGGTTCGCCATAATTAGATAAAATTTTTTCGATATCGTTTTTTAAATTTCCAAATGATAATTTTATTTCGGTATGATGGGTATGGTATTTTTTGGCTACCAAAGCCGCCAGTGGGGCTTCATCATATTCACCTTCAAAAGAAACGGTGAAAGTTTTAAGATTGGGTTGATATTGCCTGGCAATGGCTACCACTATTCCACTATCAATTCCACCACTTAAAAAACTTCCCACTTCCAGGTCGCTGGATTCTAATCTTCTTTTTACAGCAAGATGGAGAAACTGATCTGTTTTTTGTAAACTTTCTGCCAGCTTATCATTGGAAGGTTGCCGGTAATAATCACGAATATCCCACCAGCGATATTCTTTTGCAGAAAGAGAATTGCAATCCACAATTAAATAACTTCCGGCTCTTAATTCACTGACATTTTTATAAGGAGTAAATTGGCGGTAAAAGCTGCCCAGCCTGAGATATTGATAAAAATGTGAAGGCTCAATTTCAAGTGGAGTCATTGTTTTTAAGCAATTCAACTCACTTGCAAACACAAATTTTTTATTATCCGAAAAATAGTAAAATGGTTTTTTGCCTGCTCTGTCGCGTGCTATAAATAATTGCTCTTTTATTTTATCATAAATAATAAAAGCGAACATCCCATCAATCCAATCTAAAAAATCAGTGCCAAAGCGTTCGTATAAAAGAAGAAGCGTTTCAGTATCCGAGGACGTTTGGCCTTTGAGTGAATATTTGTTTCTTAATTCCTGGTGATTATAAATCTCGCCATTGAAAATGATAGTGTATTTTTCTCCAAGATGCATAGGTTGCTTACCGCAGGAAATATCCAGAATGGAAAGGCGCAAATGAAATAGATCAACATTTTTGTAATGATAATTGTTTTGCTCATCAGGACCCCGATGGCCCAATGTTCTGTTCACTTCCGGATAAGAAAAAGATGAATTGATGGCACCGGCAATACCGCACATTGTCTTTAGATTAATTTATTTGGCAAAATAACTTTTTTATTTTGTAACCTTCAATCTGTAAGATTAATACAATTTAATACAGAATAAAAAATGGCTATAATTGTTGGTTTACTGTTTTGCAGATCAGGAAATTGACGGCTGCCACTCAATTAATTTTAGCTCTACTGTTTCCTGCAATTGTTTTTTAGCAGCCCTTTCTTTTACCTTTTCATAAATTAAAAACAGGGAAATCGAATAAAAAGGAAGGCAGGGTATTTTATATCTTACCAGTGTCCCAAAATTTAAAGTACTTGCTCCAACGAACAATCCAAAAACAATCGCGAAAAGAAAACAATACATTATGAGCGGATCTTTAAAAATCCATTGGATAAATCCGAAAGGTCCCGCTTTCAAAATAATATACAACGTAAAAAACATGAGCAGAAAGCACT
>JBIQMJ010000255.1:0-6805 GCA_044463445.1 Segetibacter koreensis | reverse complement strand
AGAGATTCAACAAACAACGGTTGTTTGATCACTTTTCCTCTTACGTTGTATTCAAAAAAATCCTTCCGATAAAGAGATTTGGTTGCCTCCCAATCGTCCAATAATTTTTTTGATAAAGGCAATAATTCTTTTTCAATTGCTGATTTTCTTTCTTCCAATTGCTGAATAAGAATTGCTGTTTTTTCTTCGTTTACTGTTGAATTGTCTTTAAAATTTTCAATCGTTCCATCCAGTTGATAAAGCTGTGTGGCGATAGCAGATTGCTCTTCAGCCATCTTATTATAATACTCAATCTCTTCTGCAATTTCTGCAAGATAGCGTACACGTTTTGGAGGAATAATCGAATGGCTATAACTTTCACTTCTTGCAGGAGCTTTATATTTTTTCCAATTAGTTCCGGTTTTTTGGTTGACTTCCTCAATAATTTTATTGAACAATTCATTGCAACCGGGATCATTAAAAGTGGAAGCAACAGTTCCGATCACAGGAAGTTCGTCATCTTTCGCAGTCCATAAACTGTGATTGCGCTTGTATTGTTTTTTCACGTCATGCAGTGCATCCAATGCTCCCGCTTTATCAAACTTGTTGATACAAACAATATTGGCATAATCCAACATATTGATCTTCTCTAACTGAGACGCAGCCCCATATTCAGGCGTCATCACATACATGCTTACATCACAGAAATCAAGAATCGAAGCATCACTTTGTCCAACGCCGGCGCTTTCTAAAATGATAAAATCATACCCGGCAGCTTTGCAAACATCAATCGCTTCCTGAACATAATTGCTCAATGCTTTATCATTCTCCCTTGTTGCAAGAGAGCGCATATAAGCTCTCGGATTGTGAATCGAATTCATGCGGATACGATCACCCAATAAAGCGCCTCCTGTTTTTTTTCTCGAAGGATCTACAGAAATAACTGCAATTGTTTTATCTGGAAAATTTTTTAAAAAACGACGAACGATTTCATCGGCTACAGATGATTTTCCTGCACCACCGGTTCCGGTGATCCCCAGGACCGGCACAGCTTTTAAACGATTCGGTTTTTCTAAAGCTTTTACTTCTTCACCCGCTTCGGCATCTGTGATCGAAGTTGCCACGAGTTTTACATCTTTCCATTCCTCTAAAACAAAATGTCCCTTACCATTTATTTTTTCCTTACCATTTATTTTTTGTGATAATTTTCCATTTGTTTTTTCAGACGCTTTTCCTACCACTTCTTCAATCATTCCTTCCAGCCCTAATTTTCTTCCATCATCCGGAGAATAGATTTTCGTAATTCCATACGCCTCCAGTTCTGCGATTTCTGAAGGTAAAATCGTTCCGCCCCCACCACCAAAAACTTTGATATGCTCGTATCCGTTTTTATTCAGCAAATCTTTCATGTATTTAAAAAACTCAATATGGCCACCCTGGTAGCTGGTTATGGCGATTGCATCCGCGTCTTCTTCTATCGCACATTCCACAATTTCATGCACGCTGCGATTGTGGCCAAGATGAATGATCTCGGCACCTTTGCTTTGCATAATCCTACGCATAATATTAATAGCAGCATCATGTCCATCGAACAGGGAAGCAGCAGTTACTATTCTTACTTTATGATTTTTTTTCTCCGGCATATTTTGACTTTATTCACCCAAATCTTTTGAAAATTCGATTTGTAAAATTACAACTAAAGAAAGGGATAATAAATTAACGTGATTTGAAAATTCCATATAATTATAAAACATTTTTAAATTAAATCTAAAAATGACAAAATGCATATGATTATTCAGCAGTAAGAATAATTAATCTCTTCTGTTCTGATAAATTAAAATGTATTGCACCAGCATGGCTATAGATGCCAAAGCGGCAATCACGTAAGTCAAAGCGGCCCATTTCAGTGCATCTTTTGCTTTTTCATGTTCCTCTGGTAATGTAATATGAGTAGAATCTAACCATTTTAAAGCCCGCGCTGAAGCATCAAATTCCACCGGTAAGGTAATGACAGAAAAAAGAGTGGAAACAGCAAAAAGAATAATACCTATTAATAAAACAGTGGAATTACCTCCTCCAAAACTGAATAAACCAAGCCCGATCAAAATAACCCATTGAGCCAGATTCGTACTGATTTGTACGATTGGAACAAGTGCACTTCTAAGCGTAAGCATAGAATAAGAAGCAGCATGTTGTACGGCGTGCCCGCATTCATGCGCAGCTACGGCCGCAGCAGAGATATTCCGGCCTTCATAAACATCGGGGCTAAGGTTTACCGTTTTCTTTGTCGGATCATAATGATCGCTTAAAAAGCCCTGTACAGACACAACTTTCACGTCATAAATGCCATTATCATGCAACATTTTTTCAGCAACTTCCTTTCCGCTCAGACCACTACTGGTAGGTACTTTTGCATAGGTTGCAAATTTACTTTTAAGCCTGAATTGCACGAGCATTCCAATGCCCATAAATAAAAAAGAAATAAATATAATTGATATTGGCATCTCTGCTTTTGAACCAAATTTACGGATATTATTTCTCGTTTTATATTCGGGCGCTCCTGTAAAACTTATCTTTTTGTTAACTCATTTTAAAAGTCAATTCCGCAAATTCTTCAACACTCAATGTTTCAGCACGCCGATCAAAAAAAGTATCTCGCAATTCTTCTTTCGGAATCAAACTTCTTACGCCATTTCGCAAAGTTTTACGTCTTTGATTAAATGCAGTTTTTACCAAAACCCAAAAGGCTCTTTCACTTTTCACGGGCAAAAAACTTTCGCGCCTCGTTAACCGGATAACGCCACTTTGCACTTTTGGCGGAGGATTAAAAGATTTATTGCTTACAGAAAATAAATATTCAACGTGGTAATAGTATTGCAAAAGAACACTTAGCACACCATATATTTTGCCACCTTCTTTTGCTGAAGCCCGCTCTGCCACTTCTTTTTGAAACATTCCAATCACAACAGGAACGTATTCTTCCCATTCCAGAATCTTAAATAAAATTTGCGTGGAAATGTTGTAAGGAAAGTTTCCAATCACAGTAAACGGTTCATCAAAAGGACGATCGGTATCCAAAAAACTTTCGTGAATCAAATGATCTTTTAATGCAGGAAACTCTTTTAAAAGATAATTGATTTTTTCTTCATCCAACTCCACTGCTTTGAAATGTATGCCCGGAATTTTCACTAAATGTTTGGTTAGCGCACCACCACCGGGACCCACTTCCAGCAGATTTTTAAAAGGATGTTGCATTAAGGCATCCATAATTTTCTCAACTACTTTTTCATCTTTTAAAAAATGCTGACCGAGGGATTTTTTGAGTGTGTACATGGATGCAAATTACGTTCATTAGTTAATGGTTCATTGATAAACGAATTTATTGATAGAGTTAGAATTTCCAAATATTAGTTCGTTTGATGTAATTTTCGCATCTGAAACTTACAACTTGATCCATTCTACCAAAGGAATTGTTTTACGAGCCATTAAATATGGCGAAACCAGCGTTATCGCTATGATATTTACCGAGTTGTTCGGCATTCAATCTTATATGGTTAATGGCGTTCGCACTTCCGGGAAAACTTCCAAAGTGCATTTTTTTCAACCGGCTTCTATTCTTGAAATGCAGGTTTATCATAATGATCTAAAAAATCTGCAACGGATAAAAGATCTTAAATGGTCAGTTCTTTATAAAAATATTTTCAGTGATGTTACTAAAAATGCGGTAGCACTTTTCATGGTAGAACTATTGCAAAAAAATCTGAAACAACCAGAAACCAATGAAGATCTTTTTCATTTCTGTGAAAATGCATTTATGCAATTAGATATTTCTGAAACTACAGCCATGGCTAACTTTCCAATTTATTTTTCTTTACAGGTAGCGCAGATACTTGGCTTTCGGTTACTTGATAATTATTCCGAAGAAAGAAAAATTTTCAATCTTTTTGAAGGAAGTTTTTCTGATCAAAAATCTGCTACACAAAATCATTTGTCAGCAGAAATAAGTTTTTATATTTCTCAATTGCTGAAAGCTATTCATCCAAAAGATTTGGCTGAAATCAAAATAAATAGGAATACCAGGTTTTCTATTTTAAAAAGTCTTGAAAGCTATTATGCCTGGCACATCCCTGAATTTGGGACAATGAAAACACTGAGTGTTTTGTCAGAAGTTTTAAGTTAAAATATTCTCGTGTACTGGTTATTGATCAAAATTAAAGAATCCGGTTATTTCTTTGTTTACTAAAAGAACTCTTAAACCAATCTTTTAATTGTTGATTGAGAAGTAAATTGATCTCCTTTTACATTTTCAATCAAAATCACTCCGGGAGTTTTTCCGATTTCAAAACTTCCCAATTGATCTTGCATCTGCAAAGCTTTTGCACCATTCATCGTTGCCCATTTTAATAAAGTTTCTGTTTTAATATCCGGAAAATATTTTCCAATCGTTTTTATTTCTTCCAGGATATTTAATTGATGATTGGATGCAAGGCTGTCGGTTCCTAAAATAATATTGCAATCATTTTTCAAAAACAAATCGACTGGCGGCAAAGTGTTTTCAATGTACCAATTTGCATTTGGGCATAGACAAAATGAAATCAACTGTTCCTGATTTTTATGTTGAAAAACAAAATCAATATCCTGTTGTTTGGTAAAAGTATTGTGCACCAAAATCACAGAGGATGCGGAGGACAAATTGGAAAAATAACTTTCTATACTTCCTTTATTTTTGGGCTTAAAAAATGAGTTATCAAGTTTCATTTTTTCAAACATTCTTACAAAATCTCCCTTTCCTTCTTTAAAAAATAAATCTTCATCTGCAGTTTCCTGGTTATGAATGGTTATTGCTTTTCCTGGAAAAAGTGGCGTTATTTTTTTCCATAAGATTTCTGAAACAGAATAAGGAGCATGAGGTACAATGCCGGCAATTAAATTATTTTTATCAAATTCCTCAAAAGCTATTTTCCTTTTTTCGAATCTTGCATCAGCAATTTCCGGAAGCCAGCCACTAATTTCAATGAAATTGTAATAACGGATATTTTGTTTTATTTTTTGAGAAACCGTAGTTGAATAATTACAAATATCACCAACCGCCACAATTCCATTTTTCAACATTTCTTCTTCGGCTTTTTCAATTGCATCCAAAATTTCTTCTTCCGGAAAATATCTTTCTGAAACTACTTTGAATACAAAATCTATCAACCCGGTTTTTTCAGGAATTTTATCTTTAAGATGCGAAAGTTCCAAATGACAATGAGCATTGATAAAGCCGGGAGAAATTATTCCATTATATATTTCCATATTTTCACCGCCATCAATAGCCGGAACAAGGTCTACAATTTTCCCTTTTTCATCAGTGATCAAAATATTTTCACCATCCAACACCCGTTTTCCGGTAAATAAATAATCCGCTTTGAATTTCCGATATACCATGTAAAAAAGGATTAGATTAATTTTGCGCCACAATGATCAAAGATAAAGGGTAAATTTTTCTACAACTATTGGTACACAATTTACCCAACCCACAAAAATAAAATCAGAGGACATATATGCTGGAAAAATTAGAAGCTATAAAAGCAAGGTTTGAAGAATTAGGAGTGGCACTTACCAACCCGGAAATTGTAAGTGATAATAAAAAATATAAACAGCTTAGCAAAGAATACCGGGATTTGGAAAAGATCGTAATTGTACGTGACAAATATGCAAAAACCCTTGATGATATTGAGTTTAATAAAGAGGTGATCAACAGTGACGATGATGAAATGAGGGAAATGGCCAAGGAAGAATTGCCACATTTGCTGGATCAAAAAGAACAATTAGAAAAGACAATTCGTACGATGCTGATTCCTAAGGACCCGCAGGATGAAAAGAACTGCATTCTCGAAATAAGAGCTGGAACCGGTGGCGATGAGGCCTCTCTTTTTGCCGGCGATCTTACGAGGATGTATTTAAAATTTTGTGAATCAAAGGGTTGGAAAACTGCATTGCTAAGCGAAAATGAAGGCACTGTTGGAGGCTATAAGGAAGTGCAGATTGAAGTTAGCGGAGAAGATGTGTATGGAACATTAAAATTTGAAAGTGGCGTCCATCGTGTTCAACGTGTTCCTGATACCGAAGCCAGTGGCCGGGTTCATACCAGCGCTGCAACTGTGGCAGTGATGCCAGAAGCTGAAGAAGTGGATGTGGAAGTAAAAGAGAGTGATGTAAAAATGGAGACCGCCAGGAGCGGTGGAGCAGGTGGCCAGAATGTAAACAAGGTAGAAACCAAAGTAATGCTAACACACATTCCTACCGGGCTGGTGGTCGTTTGCCAAACGGAAAGAAGCCAGTTGGGAAACAGAGAAAAGGCCATGCAAATGTTGCGCACGAAATTGTACGAAGAAGAAGTACGCAAACAGGAAGAAGAAATTTCTCGTCATAGGAAAAGCCTGGTAAGCACTGGCGACAGGTCTGCCAAAATCAGGACTTATAATTTCCCGCAAGGCAGAGTGACAGATCACCGGATCGGGCTGACAGTCTATAATCTTGAGGATGTCTTAAATGGCGAACTCCAGGAGTTTATTGATGCACTTCAATTTGCAGAAAACGCGGAAAAGATTGCTAATCAATAGTGCATGCTGTTTAGTTGAAACAATATCATCCTGAAAGTAAACTAATAAATAAATGATTTTTTTTATTTTTTTATCCCTAAAAAAATTTGAACAGTATCATTTTACTGCTATTAAAATTTTCTTAACAACCATTTTCACTTTTGGCATGTGATTTGAAATATATAAATCAAACAACATTAAATTTCAATTTTCTCATAAGCAGTTAGTTTTGGTAAACG
>JBIQMJ010000254.1:0-6815 GCA_044463445.1 Segetibacter koreensis | reverse complement strand
CGCATCTGGAAAGAAACTGCAATTTTTGTCCTGGAAGATGATGCACAGGACGGGCCGGATCACATAGATGCGCATCGTTCTATTGCCTGGGTTATCAGTCCTTATAGTAGGCGGCATACGGTTACGCATTCAATGTATTCTACTTCTGGTATGTTGAGGACCATTGAATTAATCCTCGGACTGCCATCAATGAGCCAGTTTGATGCGGCTGCCACTCCGATGTGGGATTGCTTGCGGGCTCAACAAGACACCACTCCTTATAACGCCCTTCACGCTCGGGTAGATATTAATGCACGTAATCCGGATTCACGCGAAGCAGAAAAAACTACTTCAGGATTCAATTTTAAAAGTCCCGACCTGCTGCCAGACCGCCTGCTGAACAATGACATTTGGGAATCGGTAAAAGGAAGCAGAAGTATACCTCCGGAACCAAGGAGAAGTGCTTTCGTGTGGATTGCTCGAAGTAATAAGGATAAGGATTAGAAGTTTTTCCTATTAAGCTACCCATATTGTGTGGGAAGCAAAGTGGTGGCAATGGGATTCCAAGCATCTATCCTTTTAGATAGAATTATGTCTTCTTTCAGGTAATTGCTTACAATTTGTTCAAAAGTTACAACACGATGGCATTTCAGATGGCAACCTGATTATTTCGGCCAAAAATTCCCTGAAACATAAAAAAAGGATTCGATTTTGGAACCGGTGATTACTCTGTAGTGATATAACACCTCAAGATCAGTAGATGAAGTTTTCAGAACGTAATAGCTTTCGAAAACTACCACTCACAATGTTATTTATCACAAACCTATGCATGAAAAAAACTTAACATTGAATTTCTAAGACATATTTTAAGTTTGTCTTAAATTATAGAAACAAAAATCAAACTTAAGTGGAAACAAAAACCAAATCTAAAAGGGAAATAAAGAGCTCTATAAGACAAGAACTCGCTACAATCCTTCTACGTGTGAATCCTGCAATTGATAAAAGAGATTTTAAAAAGAGCATTGAAAAAGCTGAAAAAATCCTGTTCAAGGGTGCTAACAAAAAAAGGAAAAAAAATAATCCGGTTCAGGTTGCTTATGAAGAGGAAGTCGTGATTAGGAGCCAGGTGGCAGAATAATGATTTAGTTGAAGAGTAAATGTAACGGGGATCCTTATAAAAATCAGATTTTCTATTAACCCGGTATAGGAACAAATTCAAGACTATTTCATCTGCAAACTTCAGTTCAACAGTTCTTATAATTTTGAAGCGAGTTCTGAAGAATGAATGTCTTTTAAAAATTGCTGATACCAATAGCCGGATGATTTTATAATACGCTTATGTGTTGTAAAATTTACATAAATCAGTCCGAAGCGTGGATGAAAACCTTCGGCCCATTCAAAATTGTCCATTAGCGTCCAAACAAAATATCCGTTCACATTCACTCCTTCTCTTTTGGCGCGTAATACCTCGTAAATATGGTCCTGTAAATATTTCAATCTTTTGCCATCATTTACCTTTCCATCAATAACCTCATCATCAAAAGCAGCACCATTTTCAGTCACAACAATTTGCGGCATGTTTGCGTACTCATTGTATTTTTTTAAAACATAGTAAATGCTTTCTGGATAAACTTCCCAGTTCATTAAAGTTCTCTCCACCTTTCTTTTATCTGCTTTAATTATTTTGGCTTGTAAAAAAGGCATAAAATAAGAATGGGACACAACTTCTCTCGTATAATTTTGAATGCCGATGAAATCCATGTCAAAAGACAGTTTTTTATCATCATCTTCTTTCATTAAATTTTCCATTCGCTGTAAAATCCTGAGATCATTTACCGGATAACCCAATCCCAGCAAAGGTTCTATAAACAGACGATTAAGCAGCGCGTCTACTTTTATCGATGCCTTTTCATCTTTTTCAGTTGCTCTGTAAGGTTCGATGTGAGAACAGGAAAAAGTGGTACCAATATAAAAATCACTTCCTAACGAACGAATAATTCTTCCGCCTTCTGACTGGCAGAGCGCAGCATGATGGACGGCCGGTAAAAATTGAGTAAGCCCTTTTTTACCTGGTGCATGTATGCCCAAAAAATATCCGGCTCCTGTAAAAACCATAGGTTCGTTCAAAACCATCCAGTTCTTAACACGGTCCCCAAAAGCTTTGATACAAACGGAAACATAATCACCAAACCAGTTTATAATTTCGCGGTTAGTCCATCCGCCTTTTTGTTGCAAGAGAAATGGAAGATCCCAATGATATAAAGTGATCCACGGGCTGATGCCGAGTTCAAGACAAAAATCGATTATGCGATTATAAAAATCAATTCCTTGTTCGTTTATTATCTTTTCACCTTTTGGCATAATCCTGCTCCACGACAATGAAAACCTGAAATGGGGAATATTCAATTCATAAATCAATGCAATGTCAGTTGTGTAATGCTGGTAAAAATTGCAACTCGAATTGGCGTTTTGATTTTTAAATATCTTACCTTTTGTGTTTGCAAATACATCCCATATGGAAGGTCCTTTCCCACCACCATTATGTACGCCTTCTATTTGATAAGCGGCAGTTGAAACACCCCATTTGAAGTCAGGTCCGAAATCTTCACGCTTCATTTTTGTTAGCTCTTTTGAATGAGGGGATTTAGAGAGGCGTTCTTAAAATCTTTCCATGAAGAGATTGAGTTTCCTAACGCTGGTACTTTTTGATCGTTTGCATGATTTTTTATAATGAGACTGATGATTTCACTTGTAAGGTCGGGAAAATCAACTTCTACTTTATCGGAACCTTTAATCCATTTCTCAATTTTTGCAATATGTTTTTTCTTAAGGGATTTGATCACATCCACTTTCATTTCTTTTAACGCAGCCGCATTGCAGTGTTGTTCATATTGATTTTTCATTGGAATGACCATCAGTTTCTTTTGTAGGAACAAGGCTTCAGACGGGGTTTCAAACCCCGCACCACAAAGTATCCCGGCACATGTAGACATGCTTTGAATAAATGATTCGTTTGAAATGGGTTCAACGATAAAATTGTTTTTCGTGTATGCCTTCCTGATATGTTTTGAAAAAATATGCCATTTTACATTCCCTGTTTTTTTTAGGATCTTAATAATTTTCGTGTCATCATAAGAAGGAAGGTAAACGGTATAATGCCCAAAGTTTACCGGCTTCAGGTCTCTGACTTCTTTCCTGATAACCGGTGTGAAAATATCATCACCATACGTTTTGAAATGAAAACCGTATTTATAAGTTGCCGGTGCATATCTTTTTAAAATCATCTTTCCAACTGGATCTGCCTTTTTAGCTTTTGGCGATTTTTTATTGCTTACACCCAATTGGTGACTAAGACCAATGCATTCTTTCTTTTTGATCCTGCAGGCCCAGGCGCTCACCGGTTCAAAATCACTTATTACCAAATCATATTGATGAACCGGCAGGCTTTGTATTTCCCTGTAAAGTTTTTTCAGGCGGCTGTTCTTGTACGTCTTTAAAAGATCAACGCCCCCTTTTTTTCCGAAAATAAAACTAAGACCTCTAAACCGATATTTAACAGGGTAAGGAAGCTCAACATCTGCCTGCACACCACTTATCAAAATATCTAATTCGCCTTTTTGCTGAAGCAGGGGAATGATATCTCTCGCCCTGCTCAAATGCCCGTTGCCGGTTCCTTGTATCGCATACAGTATTTTCATTTAAAAAGCTTCCTTCAATAAATTAAATTCGTCCAACAGGTTGTTGAACAGTTCATCGTTATTCAATTCATTTTCCTGCAATGGCTCATCATCTTTCATTTGTTCTACCTCATTTTCATCAAACCGGTAAATGCTCCATTCACCATCGTTGTATTCCAGGGCGGTAAGGTTTTCAACCCAGTCACCGGAATTCAAATATTGAATAGCGCCGTCTTTATTCCTTATCTCTTTTATTTCGGGATGATGGATGTGGCCGCAAACCACGTAATTGTATTTCTGGAAAATGCCAATATCAGAAGCGGTTTGCTCAAAATCATTGATAAATTTTACAGCACTTTTTACACTGTTCTTTATTTTTTTGGAGAGCGATAATTTTCCTTTCTTAAAAATCTTTACTGAAACGAAATTTGCGAGGCGGTTAATTAAGATTAGCATGTCATAACCAATAGCACCTAGTTTTGCGAGCCATTTGGAATGTTGCATGGTTACATCAAATACGTCTCCATGAAATATCCACGCCTTTTTATTGTCTTCAAGATCGAGCACAACCTTGTTGACAATCTTTAATGAACCCATTTTAAAGCCTGCAAATTTTCTAAGCATTTCATCATGGTTGCCAGTAACGTAAAACATCTTTACACCTTTGCTAATCCACTCCAGCAATTGCTTGATAACTTTTGTATGACTTTTGGGCCAATACCTTTTGCTGAATTGCCAGATGTCAATAATGTCGCCGTTGAGGACCACTTTTTTTGGCTTAATGCTTTTCAAATAAAGAAGCAGTTCTTTTGCATGACAACCATAGGTACCCAAATGCACATCTGAGATAACCACTACATCGACTTTTCTTTTTTTTACCTTATTCATCAGCGGTGGTCACTTTTAAAAGGTGAATAAAAACTGTAAAATGTGAAAAGGAATATTCGTGTAAGCATGTCAGTTATTCGGTTGTGTAACCAATTCATATAATATTCTTTAAAAGGTGTAGAGATAAAATTACCGCGAAGAAAAGAGTGAGAATTATTTAAACAATTCAGGGGCAAACGAACAAATCCATTCATTGTGAGGTTTGATGGTTATGCAAAGTGAAGTTTTTCATATAAACTAAACATTATCTAATCATTACCTGAATGTTAAGACTTAAGATTGTTATAGATTTTCAGGCAACTATTTACATTATAAATTACCGGAAAAGCTGTTTATTGGCTTTACGGGCATCATAAATGCCCAACTTCCAATTTATCACTAGCCTATTCAAGAGCCACTTTATACCTGCTTTTTGAGTTAACAATTTGGTAAGGTTAAGTTAACGATTCTATAATGCCACAGTAACAACCGGGTAACATTAGAATGTTCCCTTTGCAGTGGCAATGAGAAAAAGTATACATCTCAACAACATTCAAAATTTTTCAAAAAATTAAAGCATGAGAAAATTCTTTACCATTTTATTTTTGAGTTTCGTAACTCAATTGATTCTAAAACCAATCGGCGCGTTTGCTCAAGGTATGCAACGCACAAGCATCAAAGGCGTTATTACCGACAAAGATGATAAGACGCCTATTCATGGTGCGGCGGTATTAATTAAAAACACGAACACCGGAACGACAACAGATGCTTCAGGAGAATTTTCGATTAATGCAGCTCCAAACAGCACTTTGATTATCTCAAATATCGGTTATCAAACGCTCACGATACCGGTTGATGGCAAAAGCAATTTAGAGATCCACTTAACAAAAGACAACAAGTCGCTGACCGAAGTGGTAATTACAGCTTTGGGTATCAGTAAACAAGCAAAGTCACTTGGTTATGCCGTTCAATCAGTGGATAGAAAGCAATTAACCGAAGCGCAGGATCCCAACCTGATCAACAACATTAACGGAAAGATTGCCGGCGTTGTGATTACTAACGGAGGCGCCGGTGTAGGTTCCACTTCACGCATTGTGGTAAGAGGCGAAAATTCATTCAACGGCACCAACCAACCGTTGTTTGTTGTGGATGGTGTGCCCATCAACAACGAAACTTTTTTTAATAATGCAATTGAAAATTCATCCGGACAAGGCACGTGGGCGGAAGTAGACTGGGGCAATGGCGCTTCAGAGATCAATCCTAACGATATTGCCAAAGTAACCGTTTTGAAAGGCTCTACTGCAGCTGCTTTGTATGGTTCGCGCGCGGCAAATGGCGCTGTGGTTATTACAACTCAAAAAGGCACTTCACAAAAGGGTTTGATTGGAATTGATTTTAATTCAACAACTACTTTTGAAACACCTCTTAAACTGCTCCGTTTGCAAAATCAGTATGGTGCAGGTGTAGATGCTTATCCTTTAAGTGGCAATCCTACCACTTATTCTTATATCAACGGTGGTGCTTCCATTGAAAATAATATTCCTAATTGGGGATTAAAATTTGATGCAAATACAAAAGTGGTTCAATTCGACAGCCCTGCAGGTGATGGTTACCAGGCTGCAGATCTTGTTGCGCGTTCACTTGATCCAAGCCTTAAAGTAACGCCTACTCCATGGATAGGTCACGCAGATCACTTTAAAGAGTTTCTTCAGACGGGGTTCACTACTCAAAACAATCTGAGTTTTGGCGCTGGGAGTGATAATGGCAGTTATCGTGTCTCAGTTAACAGTCTTCAAAATACAGGAATACTTCCGGGAACTGACCTGAAACGTTATGGAATTTCTTTCAGGGGCAGTCATTCGTTTAATGGAAAATTAAGCTCAGATTTCTTTGTTGACTATATCAACAGCAGCAGCAAAAACCGCCCAAACATTGGTTACGGTTCTGAAAGTGTGATGTATACTTTCTTTGGTGTGTATGGAATGCCAATCAACATCGATATCAATTCTCTTAAAAAAGAATGGCAAACCGGAAGAGACGAGGAAAACCAGTTCCGCTACTGGAACAACCATGACAATCCTTATGTTACCATGTATGACAATACAAACAGTTTCAACAAAAACAGGCTTTTAGGAAATGTGTCTTTCAAATACCAGATCAATCCACAGGTAAGTGCTATAGTGAGAACAGGAAGTGATTTTTATGCTGACAACCGAGAAGGACATCGTGCTTTCACAACAGTACGTTTCCCTTCAGGAGGTTTCAGAACAGATGATGTTCAATATTTTGAAA
>JBIQMJ010000253.1:0-6823 GCA_044463445.1 Segetibacter koreensis | reverse complement strand
ACGGCTCGCGGGAAGAGAAGCTTTTAAAGATCTGATCTATCACGCTGACATCGACATCCTGCAGCCCGATATCAGCCATGTAGGGGGAATTTTGGAAGCAAAGAAAATTGCTTCGTGGGCAGAAACTTCAGACATGATGATGGCTTTGCATTGCCCCTTGGGTCCCATTGCGTTTTCTGCGGCATTGCAATTTGACTTTTGCACACCCAATGCTTTGATCCAGGAAACAAGTATGGGTATCCATTATAATCAGGGTGACATCGATTTACTTTCTTATGTTTTAAATAAGGATGATTTTAAAGTTGAGAATGGCTTCATTGCAAGGAATAACAAACCCGGGCTGGGAATAGAGATTGATGAACATGCAGTAAAGGAAATGGCTAAGATAGGTCATGATTGGAAAAATCCGGTCTGGCGAAACGCAGACGGATCATTTAGTGAATGGTAAAAAATAAGTAACAGAAAAATGAAAGATATCTTTTTAAGCGTTGACTGGGGTACCTCTAACTTTCGGCTGCGGCTAGTAGAAAAATCATCTATGCATGTAATGAAAGAACTGGTTTCTTCCTTTGGGGTCAAAGCACTTTATGCTAAATGGCAGCAGAAAGAAGGCGACCGTGAATTTATATTTCTTCATTTTCTGAAACAACAAATTGAGCAATTGGGAATGAACATTCCTACGGATATTGAGATCGTGATTTCAGGAATGGCATCTTCGAATATAGGAATCCGTGAATTGCCATATGCTTCATTGCCATTCAATATTAATGGAAAAGGCTTGTATGTGGAGTTGATAAAACATTCTTTGTTTCCTTATGGCTTTCAATTAATATCAGGGGTATGTTCTGACTCAGATGTGATCAGGGGGGAAGAGACACAAATGATCGGATTAGCGGGCAAAGAGGATCTTTACAGAAAGAGTATTTTCATTTTGCCCGGCACACACAGCAAACATATTGTATGTGAAAACGGTAAAATAACCGGGTTTAATACATTTATGACGGGTGAATTGTTTCAGGTAATATCCACTCATACTATTCTTAAAAGTTCTGTTGAAAAGCCGACTCCGAACTTTAATGATTGGAAAGCTTTCGATGATGGCGTCCTTATAAGCCGGGATAAGCTTTCTATATTGAGCAGCTTGTTTAAGATTCGTGCAAGAGATATTTTGCATAAAAAATCTTCAATGGAAAATTACTATTACCTAAGCGGAATCCTAATAGGGGAAGAAATGGCTTCGCTATTATCGATTTCTTGTGATAAGATAGTATTGTGCGCTGGTAACAATCTGTATGAATTTTATAAGCGTGCCATCCAGGTTTTGGAGCTTTGTGATAGGACCATTGAAATAGATGAAAAAAATGTTGAAGACTCCATATTCAAAGGTCAATTAACCATATTGAAACAAAATAACGGGGCTTAGGTTACTTTTCTTTTTCTCGAAAAAAAATTTATAAAGCTTGCCTATGAATGCAAAAAATCAATTTTCATGGAAATCTTTTGAAACGATGCCCGTAATCGGCATCATGCGAAATGTGGCTCCCTGGATCATAGAAAAAATTGTTCCGCTTTATCAAAAAGCCGGTCTGACCACTTTGGAAATAACAATGAACTCTGATGAGGCTCCGCAAATTATCCGGAGTTTATCAACCCAATATCCTGACTTAAACATCGGAGCGGGTACAGTGTTAGAAATAGCTGATCTGGAATCGGCAATAGAAGCTGGTGCATCTTTTATCGTAACCCCAATTTTAAATGAAGAGGTTATTACTTATTGTGTGCGAAATGAGATTCCTGTTTTTCCGGGAGCTTTAACTCCCACGGAAGTATATAAAGCCTGGAAACTGGTAGCCTCTGCGGTAAAAGTATTCCCGGCAACCCAATTCGGGCCTGCCTATTTGAAGGAATTAAAAGGTCCGTTAAGCAAAATCAATCTCTTACCTACCGGGGGCGTTTCAATTGAGAATATCGAAAGTTTTTTTAAAGCAGGCGCTATGGGAGTGGGCATGGGGAGTACTCTTTTTGACAAAAATTTGATTTTAAAAAGGGATTTTGAAGGCCTGTATTCGCACTTTGAGAATTTATCTTTCAAAGTCAGAAGATTAGGAACTCAATCTAAAAATTGAAATGAATATTTGTAAATAACAGTCACTAATTTTTAATAAATGAATCATGCTTCTATTAGGGATTGATATTGGGACTTCGTTTATAAAAGTTTCGGTTGTGGACGCTGCCACACAAAGATCTGTAGCAAGCGCACAATATCCCGAAATGGAAACGCCAATTATTTCATTGCAATCCGGGTGGGCCGAGCAGTCGCCTGACACGTGGTGGGAGCATACCGTTAAGGCGATTCAAAAATTAATTGCTACGAATCAATTTGATTCCAAAAATATTGCAGCGATTGGTATTTCTTACCAGATGCATGGACTTGTGCTGGTTGATAAAAATCAAAAAGTTTTAAGAGACAGTATTATCTGGTGCGATAGCCGTGCGGTTGAAATTGGTGAAAAAGCTTTCCGCGAAATCGGTGAGGATATTTGTGATTCCTCTCTTCTAAATTCTCCCGGAAATTTTACTGCTTCTAAATTGGCATGGGTAAAAAAGAATGAACCGGAAGTATATAAAAAGATTGATAAAATAATGTTGCCCGGAGATTTTATTGCCATGAAATTAACCGGAGAAATTAACAGCACTTCTTCAGCATTGTCCGAAGGAATATTCTGGGACTTTAAAAAAGAAAAAATTTCAGAGGAAGTGATGAATCATTTTGGCTTTGATAATTCAGTTATTCCCAAAGTGCAGAAGTTGTTTTCACCACATGGAAAATTGTTGCCTGCCATAGCCAAACAGTTATGCATAGACGAAAATATCCCGGTTACTTACAAAGCTGGCGATCAACTCAATAATGCACTATCGTTGAATGTACTGAGGCCGGGTGAAGTGGCGGCCAATGCTGGTACTTCGGGAGTTATTTACGCGGTAACGGATCAATTACTTTCTGATAAATTTTCAAGGGTGAATAGTTTCGTGCATGTCAATCATACAACAGATGACAAGCGAATTGGAGTGCTGCTTTGTATTAATGGCACAGGGATTATGAATAGCTGGATTAAGAAAATTTGTGGAGAAAATTTGACCTATAAGGAAATGGATTCTCTGGCTTCTGAAATAAAACCCGGAAGTGATGGCTTATTGGTGTTGCCATTTGGAAATGGTTCGGAGCGCATGTTTCAAAACAAAATTGTTGGCGCTCACATCAGCAACCTGGATTTAAACAGACATACAAATGCACATATTTTTCGGGCTGTACAGGAAGGAATTGCTTTTGCTTTCCGTTATGGTTTAGATATTATGCGGGAGAATAACCTGCACCCAACCATTATTCGTGCAGGAAAAGCCAATTTATTTTTGAGCGATGTCTTTGTACAGTCATTTGCAAATGCAACGGGTGTTGCTGTTGAGTTGTATGAAAATGATGGAAGTGTGGGAGCTGCACTGGGTGCAGGTCTCGGTGCAGGAATTTTCAAATCATATAGTGAAGCATACACGAATTTTAAACCAATAAGAAAATTTGAACCAAGCAATAGTTCTATGTATGACGAGCTTTACAAAGAATGGAAGAAGTTGTTGGAAAATTATCTGTAATGATTAAAATGTTTTTGCAAGACCTCTTAAGTAACGATAACTCTTCTGTAAATACTGAAAAAAAGTAAATTTATGAACTGGACACAAGTTATTAATCCGTTTAATAACATTACTTTATCTGCATTCGTGGCCGTAATACCCATACTTTTTATCTTCTGGGCATTAATAATAAAGAGAATGAGGGGGTCTAAGGCCAGTTTAATAGCCACTGGAATTGCCATATTTATAGCAATCATTATCTATGGCATGCCGGTCAAATTAGCTCTGCTTTCGACTATTAATGGGGCATTGTATGGCTTGTTCCCGATTTGCTGGATTGTTATTACCGCACTTTTTTTATTCAATATTACTGTGGAAAGCGGCCAATTTGAAATTATAAAGCATTTTATGGCATCGGTCACCTCCGACAGAAGACTACAGGCGCTATTAATTGCTTTTTCATTTGGCTCTTTTCTGGAAGGTACCGCCGGTTTTGGAGCACCTGTGGCCATAACTGCCGCAATGCTTGTTGGACTTGGCTTTAATCCCCTTTATGCTGCTGGGATTTGTCTCATTGCCAATACGGCACCGGTTGCATTTGGTTCTATTGGTATCCCGATAACGGTTGCATCGCAGGTATCCTCAATTCCTGAAATGGCCATTTCACAAATGGTCGGCAGAACGCTTCCTATATTATCTGTAATGCTTCCCTTTTATTTGATAGTATTAATGTGTGGATTAAAAAAAACAAAAGAAGTATTGCCCGCTATATTAGTATCAGGAATTTCTTTTGCTGTAATACAATGGGCCTGTTCTAATTTTTTAGGCCCCTCTCTTCCTGATATCCTTGCCGGTATTGGTTCAATAATAAGCCTTATAGTTTTTTTAAAATTCTGGAAACCGAAAAATATCTGGAGATTTCCCAATGAAGTTTCTACGTCAATTACGGGGAAAAAAAAGTATTCAACCGGCCAGATTATCAGAGCATGGTCGCCATTTATTTTGTTGACAATAATGATTGTAGCCTGGGGGCTGCAATCGGTAAAAGAAGTTCTCAATTCTTTCGGACAAATAGAGTTCAAATTTTGGGGAATTCACAACGTCATTCTAAGTGCAGATGGTAAATTGATACCGCACATTTTTAAATTTAATTATTTATCAGCAGCGGGGACGGCTATTTTAATATCGGCAATTATCGCAATCCCTTTAATAGGGCTAAAGCTCAGGGATGGTGTAAAAATATTTATGCTAACGCTTAAACAACTTAAATTCCCTGTAATTACAGTAACATCTGTTTTGGGATTTGCGTACCTGGTCAATGATTCAGGCATTATCTTAACTTTAGCTGCTGTATTGGCAAATACCGGCTCTCTATTTCCTTTCTTTGCCCCGGTACTTGGTTGGTTGGGAGTATTCATAACAGGCTCCGACACGTCTTCCAATGCCTTGTTTAGCAAACTTCAGGCCGTTACTGCTACATCAATAGGGGTAGATCCGGTAGTAACAGTTGCTGCAAATATTTCCGGTGGGGTTATCGGTAAAATGATTTCTCCTCCCTCCATTGCAGTTGCCGCAGCCGCAGGGAATCTGGTTGGCAAAGAATCTGAGCTTTTCAGATTTACCCTGAAGCACAGTTTTATTATGTTGATTTTCATCTGCTTTATTGTTTTGGCGCAAGCATACCTGTTCAAATGGATCGTACCGGGATATCACCTGCTAACCGGTGAAATCTCTAATATTAATCATGATCTGTCATTAGGTTCAAAGTACCTTCTTGTATTGGCAATTATTTTGATTGTTTTCATGATTGCTGTCAAATTAATGAAGAACAAGGTGAATAAAAAGCCGGTAGAAAAAGTACAATATGAATAACCATCCTCATTTCATTTAGCCTATTTTATAAAGATTCATTATGAATATTCTTATTTCCCCCAATGCATTTAAACACGGTGTAAACGCGAGTGAAGCGGCATTGGCCATACGGGAAGGGTTGATGCAGAGTAAGCTGGAGGGCGCTTTTAAATGTTTTCCTGTAGGAGATGGAGGAGACGGAACAGGAGCTTTACTTGTGAGCAAGTGCAATGGAATTCATGTAAATGCAGTAGCTCACGATCCTTTGAAAAGAAAAATACATGCCTCATTTGGTTTAATCGATGCAGGCAAAACTGCTGTGGTAGAAATGGCTACCGCCTCGGGACTGCATCAGCTACAGAAAAACGAATTGAATCCAATGCAGACAACATCCAAGGGGACGGGAGAACTCATTACAGATGCCATGGATAAAGGAGCGCGAAAAATAATAATTGGAATGGGTGGCTCTGCTACGGTGGATGGAGGTATGGGAATGCTAAAGGCCCTTGGGTTCCGTTTTTTGGATGCAGGCGGTAAAGATATTTCCTCGCCGGGAGATCTTATAGACCTTTTTTCTATTGATTCATCGGAAATTGACAAAAGGATCAATAAGTGCGAAGTAATTGTGCTTTGTGACGTTGACAATAGGTTATTAGGTGAGCAGGGAGCAGCAGCAGTATTCGGCCCTCAAAAAGGTGCTTCCGATTCAGAGGTGCCGATATTGGATGCGGCGCTTTCAAGACTTTCAGAAGTTATCCTACATCAAACGGGGAAAAATATTTCTGCCGTGAAGTACGGAGGTGCGGCTGGAGGTGCTGCCGCAGGATTGTGCGGATTATTGAATGCAAAGTTGGTGAATGGGATTAACTATTTTCTTGAGCTTACCGGTTTTGATCTGGCTTTGAAAAAATGTGATTTGGTTATAACTGGTGAAGGTAGCATTGATGATCAAACTACTAAAGGCAAAGGGCCGTTTGGTGTGGCGCGTCGGGCAAAGCTAAGCGGACTGCCAGTTATCGGTATAGCAGGAAAAGTACCGCTGAAGTCTGATACCAGTTTGCAACCATATTTTGACGCATTAATACCAATCGGACATGAGCCTTTGGATATGCCAACTGCGTTAGCATTTACTGAAAACAACCTTATCCGAACAAGCAGGGAAATAGGAAACTTATTGGCATTAGGTAACCTGATCGGCAAGAGGGAGGTTTAATACCTATTGAACGCTAGTAGAAGTTATTAAAAACATTGGATCTAGTCAGAATTCAGATGGTTATTTTTGCGATCGAGATATTTTAATTTTAAAAAATAAAATCATGATAATAGATAGTTTATCAAATGCTGA
>JBIQMJ010000252.1:0-6838 GCA_044463445.1 Segetibacter koreensis | reverse complement strand
GGGAAGAGACGATTCAAAAACTTATCAAAAAATTCCCCGAAGGGCAAATAGTCATCAAAGCTGATGGAGTGGTGGTAGGATGCGCGCTATCGATTATCGTAAATTATAACAAGTATGGAGATGCACATACCTATGCAGAAATCACGGGAAATTATACTTTCAATACCCACGATCCTAAGAATGGCGACGTGCTGTATGGAATCGAAATATTCGTTCATCCTGATTATCGGGGCCTCAGGTTAGGAAGGCGATTATATGATGCACGAAAGGATTTGTGTGAAAAATTAAATTTAAGAGCCATTGTCTTTGGTGGCAGACTTCCAGAGTATCATAAATATGCTGGAGAGCTATCACCAAAAGAATATATTCAGAAAGTGAAGCATAAGGAAATTTATGACCCCGTACTTTCTTTTCAGCTTTCCAATGATTTTCACGTAAAAAAAGTATTGAACAATTACATGCCCGAAGATGCCCAAAGCAGGGAATTCGCTACGCTGCTGCAATGGGATAATGTTTATTATACCGCGGAAACAAAATCACTGTTTAACGCAAAAACCTATGTGCGGCTGGGCCTGATTCAGTGGCAAATGCGGCCTTATAAAAACATGGATGAAATGTTTACCCAAGTGGAGTTTTTTATTGATTCTATTTCCGCTTACAAAAGTGATTTTGCCCTGCTGCCCGAATTGTTCAACGGACCACTCTTAGCCGAATTCAACGATATGAGCGAAGCGGAAGCCATGCGGGCACTTGCGAGATACACGCCGGATTTCAAAAAACGATTCAGGGAACTGGCTATTAGTTATAATGTGAACATTATTGCCGGCAGTGTGCCCAGCATTGAAGGAGATTCTCTTAGAAATATTGGCTTTCTCTGTCATAGAAATGGAAATATTGACCAATATGAAAAAATCCATATTACTCCCGATGAAGAAAAATTTTGGGGAATAAGAGGCGGCTCTAAACTGAATGTGTTCGATACTGACGCCGGCAAAATAGGAATTTTAATTTGCTATGATGTAGAGTTTCCTGAATTACCGAGGCTTATGGCGGACCAGGGAATGCAAATTCTGTTTGTACCTTTTTTAACCGATACTCAAAATGCGTATAACCGTGTCCGTTATTGTGCCCAGGCCAGGGCAATTGAAAATGAATGTTTTGTGGCTATCACCGGTTGCATTGGAAATTTGCCCAAAGTAGAAAATATGGATATTCAATATTCTCAATCGGCAGTATTTACACCATGTGATTTTGCGTTTCCGGCAAATGGAATAAAAAGCGAAGCCACTGCCAATACGGAAATGATCCTGATTGCAGATGTGGATCTTTCATTGCTGGATGAATTGCATGCCCATGGAAGTGTCCGTAATCTAAAAGACAGAAGAACTGATTTTTATGAACTAACCTTGAAAGGGCAGCCATCAATTTGATTCAATTATTCAATATTGCATTATACAGCAAAGCAACAAATAACCACAATTCCTGTTTTGCAAATCGCTTTTATGCAGGTACATTTTTAATCTGCCCGTTGGGGATCAATAATAACAATGAAATTAATCCGGCAGCGCCAAAGGCAGCGCCATAAATAAAAACAGATAAGTGATTTACCCTATCCCACAATTGGCCGGCAACCACACTGGCCACCAAGCCTGACAAGCCTATGGTAGCGGAATACCAGCCAATTCCGCTCGCTCTCAAATGCTGTGGCACAAAATCAGCGGCAAAGGCCTTTCCTACCGACCGGAATATGCCCTGGTACAATCCATACAGGCAAAACAATCCGCCAATAAGCCATAGATTATGGGTAAATGCAAAACCGAGATAAGTGACTATAAAAATTATAAATGAAATGAGCAATATATTTTTGCGGCCCAGCTTATCAGATAAATGCCCTGAAGGATAAGAAATAAGCGCTGCTATCAGATTATATGCTGCATAAATAAGAATGGTATTTTTAAAAGAAACCCCCATATCTTTTGTTTGCAGGATCAGGAAAGCATTGCTTGAGTTGCCAATTCCAAATATGGCAATGGCCAATAAATATTTACGATATCCTGCTGAAAACTGCCGGAAGTTCAAATCAATTTTCACTTTTGATTTGATATCGATTTTTTGTTCTTTGACTGATAAGATCATTAGCACTGATAATACTCCGGGAATAAACGCGAGATAAAAAACTGTACGAAGATTATCCTCCAAAAGGAAAAGAAGCGCTACTGCGATCAAAGGGCCAATAAAAGCGCCCAGGTTATCGCCAAAACCTTCCAGTCCAAACGCTTTACCCCTGTTTTTTTCATCGGCAGAAGCCGCAATCAACGCATCCCGGGGAGCAGAGCGGGTGCCTGAGCCAAACCGGTCGGTAAAACGGGCTCCCAAAACCATCGGCCATCCGGTAGCCAGTCCCATTAATGGCTTGGATATGGCCGCAAGAACGTATCCAAATACGGCGATTCCTTTTCTCTTCTGCCATTTATCAGACAACCATCCCGAAAAGCCTTGTATTATGTTCTGAGTCGTTTCGGCAATTCCTTCTATTATTCCAACAATACTTCCGCTGGCTCTGAGATTTTGAGTTAAGAAAATGGGAAGTATCGGGTATAGCATTTCAGTGGAAATATCTGAAAAGAGGCTGGTGAGGGCCAGTAAAAAAGTATTTTTTGTAAGCCCTGAAAAAAAAGTTTTTTTAACAGGTTTCATGGTATTTGATTTTATTATTATCTGCCAGATAAAATTTGCAGGTAAAATTCATCTCTGGTTTATTAATGACCATTTTTACCTGGTTTTTTATCAACCCATTTTTTATCCAGGGAATAATTGCCTCCTCCATTTATTAAAAGATAAATCAGTAATAAAGTCATGGCAAAATCAGTTCTGTAATCATGTGCCATTGCCCAAAAACCTTTATCCAGCAGCAGTGGATACTTGGTAGTAATAAATGCAACCATCATGATGATGAGCAGAGGGATGGCTGCCAGTCGGGTGAGCAGGCCAGCTATAATTAAAATGCCACATATTATTTCAAATGCCCCGGTAAAATAGGCCCAAAAAGCAGGATCAGCAAAACCAATTTTTTCAAACCTTCCTGTTCCGAGAAAGCTGGAATACAAATATTTTTGAATCCCTTCTGAAAGAAATATCAAACCCACTGCGAGCCTGATTAAAAGTGTAGGGATGTTATTGGTTTTTAGTATTCCATACATAACAAGAGATAAATAAATGTAAAACTACTATCAAAGATTATACGAGAAATTACAAATGAGAATAGTTTTCCGTAAAATACCAGATTGGCTCCTATTCATTTTGCCCCTCAATTTCAATAAAAAATTTCAAGAGGATTATGTTTAAATAATCAGCCTCACCCCTCCTAAATCCTGCAATCTATGTGGGAAACGATCGCTTGGAGATCCAATGAACATAAAATTATGCGGGATATTCCATTCGCGGCTCAACCTATCAATAATTTCAGGTCCAAAAGTTCCCGGAATTTGAATATACTCAATTTTGATATCAGGATAAGCTCGATCCAGCGCTTCAAAATCGCGTACAAAAGTTTCATTCAGTTCCTGCTCTTTTTGCAAAACCGTTACGATCTTTAGTTTTTGAGTGATCTCATTTTCTTTTACATAAATGATCACTTTGTTCAGGATAGCGATATTATCTCCTTTAGTGAAATATACAAAAGGCTGCTTATTGAGTTTACGCATTTCCCTGGTAAGATGAAACCTGCTGAAAACTGATATTCTTTGAATCTTATCAAAAATAGAATTCAGGTAAAGAAGCAGGTAATGAATTACTACTTTTCTTTTTAAAAAAATAAATATGATAAGGATAGCAGGAATAAAATATTGCAGAAAAACCACCAAATATGCAGGATGCAACTTTACATTTCCATACAAGGCAATTAAAATTCCGAGGATGCCTAAAAGTACGATGATGGGCCGCGCGTATTCCGGTCTTGGTAATCTTGACCGCTTAATTTTTAATAACAAATTTCCAAAACCAAAAAAAGCCATTACCAATAAAAAAGAAATTGTATAAACTCCCGCCAGTGGCGCCAATTCTCCTGCCGTAATAAACAAAATTGAAAAGCATAAAATATAAAACAAGATCAATATTCTGGGTGAGCTTCCTCTTGAATTCTCTTTTAATAAAGCCTGCGGAAATATTCTGTCAAGTGTCATACGCTTCATCAATCCATTTACACCAATAAAAGCAGTTAATACGGCGCCGCTGAGGACCAATGCTGCATCTAAAGAAACTACCAAGGCAAGCCAGGATCCGGCAGTTTGTGCTCCCATAAAAGAAAGAAAGGCAGCTTCATGGCCGGGAATTACTTCAAGTGGTATAATAGAAACCGCCAGCAGCGCAATAACCGGGTTAATGATCATTACCAGTATCCACATATTTTTTAATGTTTTTGGGAAAACCCCCGGCTGTTGTTCTTCCACAAAATTGGCGGAGGTTTCAAACCCGGTGATACCAAGCATGGCCGTACTGAAACCAAAAAAAATGGCAGTGGAAATACTGGTTTTCAGTGGTGAATGAAAATTGATATTCGCTAAGCTTAATCCGTTCACTATCACGTAATAAATTGCACTGCCAATAAGAATCGCCAAAACGGAAAGATGAATAAGAAAAATAACTATGGAAACCGTAGCTGATTCACTGATGCCTGCAATGGTAAGGAGCAAAAAAATAGTGAGAATCACCATCGTTGCCACAATAACAGGGAAAAAAGGGAAAACACTATGTAAATAATGCATAGCCTCAGAAGCGGAAAGAACAGCCGTTGCCATATAAGAAAGAATGGTCAGACACGCGGCCAGTGAAGCATTTCCTTTACTGGTGGTATTTAAAAGAATATTATACGCCCCGCCATTCAGCGGCAAAGCGCCCACAGCCTCTCCATAAATTTTTCTGAAAAAAAATAACACCAACCCAACTACCAACAAGGCAATAAATGCATATTGCCCGGCATAAACAATGCAAAGGGCAGAAACATAAAGGCAGGATGAAGTGATATCATTTCCGCAAATAGCAGTAGCGGCAAGTTGTGAAAGTTTTCCGGTAGGTGAATGGGATGGTACTTTCATATTTGTCATAAACCTTTGAGATTGTTAAGGGAGATATTTGGGATAGAACACACCTAAAGATTTATTTAATTTTAAATTCAACGCAATATAACATTATATTTTATTCAGGCAGGCTAAGCTATTACAATTTACGTGCCTTTAAATCTATTTTAGGTAAAATAAGAATTCGGCATTTTTGCTGGTTTGCTGTGCTATCACTTCTGCGGGTACATTTTTTATCTCAGCCATTTTTTGAACAATATATTTTAAGTAACTGCTTTCATTCCTTTTTCCGCGAAATGGGACCGGTGCAAGATAAGGCGAATCAGTTTCCAGTACCAGGTGTTCTAAATCAATATCTTTTATAACTTCTGCCAGTCCTGCATTTTTAAAAGTGAGCACGCCTCCGATTCCCAAAAAAAATCCGGCCTCGATGATTTCCAAAGCATTTTCTTTTGTGCCGCTGAAACAATGAAATACTCCATACAATCCTTTTTCTTTATAGGATTTTACCAAATCAATAGTTTCCTGCATGGAATTACGGGTATGAATTACCAAAGGCCTTTTGTACTCAATAGCCCATTGTGCATGGACATGGAGGCTTTCAATTTGCTCTTTTTTAAATGAAGTATCCCAATAAAAATCCAACCCCGTTTCGCCAATCGCTGCAAATTCTCTTTGTGATAATTGTTCGTCAATTTTTTCAAGCTCCTTTTTAAAATCCTCTTTTACAGAACAGGGATGAAGTCCAACCATTGCAAAAACCTGCCCCGGATATTTTTTTTCCAGGGCAAGAAGCGCCGTATTCTCTGAGCTATCTATTGCAGGCAAATAAAATTTTTCTACTCCTTCAGCGTTAGCTCTTTGGATTACTTCATTTATGTCTGATTCAAATTCTTTTACGTATAAATGAGTGTGTGTGTCAATTAATTTCATAATTGCAAAGAAAAAAAAATATTAATTAATCCGCATTTAAACCTGTTATACTCTATCGCTGTCAATATCCCCACTTTAATTTCATTACCCTTAAAATCTTCAATCTATTAAAATGAAACAGTTCATTTCTCATTCTAATTCGCCCCTGGTGGTGATTATTGCAGGTTTAATATTTTTTGCTTCCTGCAAAAAAAACAATAATTCTTCAACGGCAGGCAATACTGATTCGCAATCGTCAATAGAAGCAGGCCAGAATGACGGCCTTGCAGAACAGCAATTCAATGATGTATTTAATATTTCCATGGGCGTGCAGGCATCTGATGCCGGCCAGGACATTGGCCTGGGAACGGGAACCAACATCGTTTATCGAAATTCCGGGTCAGAAAAAATAGACTCTCCGACTGATCGTTGCTTCACGGTTACCGTTGATCCAAATGGCTCCGGTACATTTCCCAAAACGGTTACTTTGGATTTTGGAAGCGGCTGTACCGGGAAAGATGGCAAAATGCGTTCAGGCAAAATTATTACTGTTTTTTCAGGGCCGATGCGCACTACGGGAAGTAAAGCCACTACTACATTCGATAACTATAATGTAGATTCTTTTGTGGTGAACGGAACCCAGGTAATTGAAAACGTCAGCTCCTCTGATAAAATAGCCTGGTCGGTAACTGTCAAAGATGGCAAAGTTACCAATACGAAAAGCGGAAGATGGATAGAGTGGGATGCGGTTCATGAACATATCCAAACGGAAGGCAGCGGTACACCTACGGATCCTTTGGATGATGTGTACGAGATCACAGGAAATTCAAACGGAAGCAATTCCAATAATA
>JBIQMJ010000251.1:0-6839 GCA_044463445.1 Segetibacter koreensis | reverse complement strand
GACTGGAAACAAGGGAGGCGAAGTAATTTATGCGGGAATTGAAACGCAAAAAAGAAGTAACGGGATCACGGTAATACCCTGGTTCGAGGCAGGGGAATCAATGTAACAAACTGAAAATTTGAAATCCGCCCGACTGGTTTCAGCAAAATAGAAGCTGGCTGTTAACTAATTTATTTTTCACTTTTACCTTTCACTTTTATTTTTTACTTTCCTATGCAAATAGACCTCATCGCCGGCGCACGCCCTAATTTTATGAAAATAGCTCCTATCATTGAAGCAATTGAAAATGCTAAAAATGAAGGGAAAGATATAGACTATTGCCTCGTGCACACCGGCCCGGCGGGAACTGACATTCCTGAACCAGATTTGAAAAACTTATTTCAAATGCTTACTGCTGGAACCACCAAATAACTTTCTATTAGACATAAATTGTTTAATTTGGAGTATTTATTGTACTATTACTATTTAAATAATGATTGCCCGTTATAAAATACCTGATGTCTTTTTACCAGGATTTAAAGCGCTTGCTTCACTTTCTGAGGAAGATTCAATGAAAATAGCTGAGGTGTTGAAACAAAGTGAAGTAGGAGGCTCACGTCTGGAGTTTAAGAATAACCTGTCGAAAGCTTTAAATCAAAAAGAGGCTGAAAATATTGCTGATTCTGTATTTAGCACCGGAGCATTGTTGGCTGCAGAGTCATCAGATACTTCTTCCCTACCGACAGTCCTTACCAGATCTATTCAGACACAGGTTCCTGAAATGACAGATGCGGAGGCAGAAAAATTTGAAAATAACATTTCGATCATCTTACAGAAATCGGATAATCTAAAACTGACATTTAAAGCCTATGGCTTACTTGCCGAAAATTTTAACTCATTAATATCATCAAGGATTGTCACTGATTTTAGGCCGATCTTTGATGATGCAACAATTAACGCCAAATTTGGATTGGTCGTCCACTCCCTAAAGTTGGGTTATCAACATGCTAACGAAAATGAAGAGTTTTTTGTTTCAATGACATCCGATGAGTTGCGGGAGCTACAGAATCAAATAATGAGAGCCTTAGAAAAAGAAGTATTTATAAAAGATAATCTAAAGAATTTTCAATTCGTAACTATTAAAGAAGATCGGTGATGGAAGCATTATTACGTACAAACAACTTTCAGATTTCGGAAAATGAGTATCAATTCAGTACCAGACAATGGAAAGGAGCTAACGAATTTTTACCGAATATTGGGTTTAAAAAGATAACTAACATGACTTACAAGGAACTGGAAGTTACCAGTCAATCTTTGCATGAAGAATCGTTGCTTTCTCAGTCCTTAAAATTATCGCATCTTGAAGAACAAATTAAAGAGGCAAAAGATTTTATCCGCTCCGGTGATTATTTGAAAGAAGGTGATTCCGACCCTGTTCAGATGATAGCCTTTAACAATGCAATTTCTTTCCTGAGAAACTATGCTATAGGAATTTTAATTCGTTATAATCAATTTATTTCAGTTCCCTATATTGACGTTCTAAAGGATGGTTCTATATCTGTGGACTGGCAAAATCAAAAAGCAAAGTTTTTGATTATTTTTAAAAATAGTAATCGCCTTGCTTACTTCTATGGAGAAAGAGGGCCGGGCATTCCTTACAAAGGTGCAATTGAAATGAATGATAATTTAGACGAATCTTTATTAGTATGGATGAAGGAGCACCTCACTTAAATAAAGGCGATTCATTGCCGGAAGGAAATAAAGTGTTTAGATTGGTTCTGACATCTCAAAGAGATAGAAAAAACAAACGCATACCTGCCATTCGCTGCTTTTCATTAAGTCAGAGAGACCAAAGCCGGCTGTCTGTTGATTTTAAACCATTCACTTCTGCTGAGGAGTGCCTCTCAAGAGTAGGGTGCAGCTATAAAACAGGAACAAACGAATTTAAATCATTCAGTGATAGAGAAATTTATTCACTGGAAACCACATTTCTACATTCTTTGGAATCGGTCACGGATATTACTTATGATCCGATATTTTATGAAATCCTGCAAAAAGGTTTTGCGAATAATCCAGCACATTCTCTTATAATTTTTTCCTCTAATTACGATGAAACAGAACCGGAAATATTTGTCAAACTGCGGGATCATGCAGTTTCCCGGAAAGTAGACGTTAATATGGTAAAGGTTGCAGAAATGGTGGAAAAGTGTAGAGCATGAGTTTTATTATTTTTTGAGAAATTTAAATAAAGAATAATGAATTTCTCCTGCTGATTTTTTGCTCTTAAAATTAGAGCATCACCAGACCGGTAAGGTTTTCAAAAACTTATAGGTCTTAAAATTAAATTATAACTATCGAATGCAAATAGACCTCATCGCCGGCGCCCGGCCTAATTTTATGAAAATAGCTCCTATCATTGAAGCAATTAAAAAAGCACAAAAGGATGAAAAGGATATCAGTTATCGCCTCGTACATACCGGACAGCATTACGATAAAAAAATGAGCGGTAGTTTTTTTGAGGAATTGGGAATTCCGGAGCCTGATATCAATCTTGGGTCCGGCAGCGGCACCCAGGCGGAACAGACTGCGACCATTATGACACGATACGAAAAAGTGTTGATGGAAAACAGGCCGGACCTGGTAATGGTGGTGGGGGATGTTACTTCTACCATGGCCTGCTCGATCGCGGCTAAAAAATTGAATAATATAAAAGTGGCGCATGTAGAAGGAGGGATCCGTTCCGGCGATCTCACCATGCCCGAAGAAATCAACCGGATGGTTACAGATGCCATTACGGATTATTTTTTCACTACATCAGAAACAGCCAATGAAAATTTGCGGAGGGCCGGAGTAAAAGAAGAACAAATCTTTTTTGTAGGGAATACGATGATTGATACCCTATTAAAAAACAGGAACCGGTTTATCAAACCACCGGTCTGGGAAAATTTACAATTGGAAGAAGGAAAGTATATAGTGATGACCTTGCACCGGCCGGCGAATGTGGATGAGGAAGGAAAATTAAAAAAATTGCTCCGGGAAATTATTGATAACAGCCACGGCCTGCCGCTCATTTTTCCTGTTCACCCAAGAACCGCAAAAATTTTGGAGCACCTGGAAATTAAGGATCCAAAATTACACACCATCGACCCGTTAGGATATCTTGAATTCAATTATTTGGTAGAACATGCCAAAGCGGTAGTAACCGATTCCGGTGGAATTACAGAGGAGACCACTGTTATGGGAATTCCTTGTATGACTTTGAGAGATAATACTGAAAGGCCTGAAACCATTACGATCGGCACCAATGAATTGATTGGCACCAATCCCAAAGCTATCAAACCGGCAATGGAGAAATTATTTTCAGGTGAGTGGAAAAAAGGTGAAATACCGGAATTGTGGGATGGAAAGACGGCGGAAAGAATTGTGGAAGCGTTACTGGGGATTTAAGCATAAGAGACAATGTATGATGTTCTCTTTTTTGTTGCTCTTTTGAATAGGTATATTGAGTAATTTTACTCAATATACTGAGTAATTTGAAAAAAAATGTTCAAGCGCAGTACTGTTAAGGTTTTACAACAACGAATGAAGGAGCCAGGACGGTTTATTCAGGTTATAATGGGGCCACGCCAGGTAGGCAAACTACCATTGTAACGCAGGTTTTAGCTAGTTTGAATATCTCTTACACATTTGAATCGGCGGACGCCGTTCCGACATCAAACTCCCTTTGGCAGGATTGTTAGGAGGACTGGGAAAATATGCGGCTGACATTATTCGAAAACGATCTTCAAGCCCGAAATTTGATTTGAGCATACCCCATCCGGAATGCAGAACTTTTAAACACCAATATAATCCGGAGAAAATTTTACTTGTTGGAAGAAGTGACATTCCCTGGCCTGATTTTTTAAGATTGAACATTGCTGATTTGTTTTCATAAGCAGTACTTCATGCAGGAATATGCCAGGTAAAATCTATTATGTTTTGCTCCTTTGAATTTCCTTGCATTTCAACACCTAAAAACCATCAAAAATCAATTTTATTATTTTCCTGTTATGACTTGCACTTTCATAACTCATAACTGTTATTAAATACTTTAATCTTTCACTTTTACCTTTAAATAAATATGTTTACACAAAAAACGCTTCTCATTACCGGCGGTACGGGTTCTTTTGGTAACGCGGTACTGCACCGGTTTCTTCACACAGACCATTTTAAGGAAATACGCATTTTCAGCCGCGATGAGAAAAAGCAGGACGACATGCGCAATCAACTGAAAGACCCTAAGCTGAAATTTTATATCGGCGATGTCCGTGACTATAACAGTATTGAAGGCGCCATGCATGGCGTGGATTATGTGTTCAATGCAGCGGCACTGAAGCAGGTGCCCTCCTGCGAATTTTTCCCGATGGAAGCAGTACGGACAAACGTGTTGGGAACACAAAACACGCTTCGGGCTGCTATTGCCAATAAAGTAAAAAAAGTGATCTGCCTCAGCACAGATAAGGCGGCTTATCCAATCAATGCGATGGGAATCTCCAAAGCGATGATGGAAAAAGTTTCCATTGCCACTTCGCGCAATGTTGCTGAAAATGAGACTACGATTTGCCTTACCCGCTATGGAAATGTAATGGCATCGAGAGGCTCGGTGATACCCCTGTTTTTGAAACAAATCAAATCCGGGCAACCGATAACGGTAACAGACCCTAAAATGACGCGCTTCCTGATGTCGCTCACTGATGCAGTGGAACTGGTGTTGTTCGCTTTTGAAAACGGTCACCAGGGGGACTTGTTTGTCAACAAAGCTCCTGCGGCCACCATCGGTGATCTCGCGCAGGCGTTGAAAGAAATTTGCAACGCCAATAATGAAATAAAAACCATTGGTACCCGCCACGGTGAAAAGTTATATGAAACCCTTTGTACCCGCGAAGAAATGGCCAAAGCGGATGATATGGGCGAATTCTACCGTGTGCCGGCCGACCATCGTAATCTGAATTACAATCTTTATTTTTCTGAAGGCGAAACGGACGTTTCGAAAATAGAAGACTATCATTCGCACAACACCAAAAGACTGGATGTGGAAGGGGTAAAGAAATTGTTGTTGACATTGCCCCTGATACGAAAGGAAGTTTTTGGAGAAGATGTGCCACAGATGCCGGGATAGAGTTTTGATTGGTGATTCGTGATTGGTAATTTGAGAAAATTGTAAGTTCTAATCAAACTTTGACATATCAGAACACATAAAGATCTTGACGCATGGAAATTAAGCGTAGAGTTTGTGACGGAAGTTTATAAGATCACACGCAATTTTCCCAAAGAAGAATTGTTTGGCTTGTCAAGCCAATTAAGGCGAGCAGCGGTATCTATTCCAAGTAATATTGCTGAAGGTGCAGCGAGACAAACGAAAGGAATTTATTCAATTTTTGCATGTTGCACTCGGTAGTCAGCAGGAGGTTGATACACAACTTCTGGTGGCGAAAAATCCTGGGTTTATCGGTGTAAAAGAATATGAGGAGTTGATTGTACGAATCGCTAAAATAGGCAAGATGCTCAATGGGTTGATCAAATACTTAAAGGGAAAAAACCTGAACTAAACTGAACTAAAAATGAGTAGTTTAACTACCAATAACCAATCACCAATTACCGTTGTGCAAACAATTTCAATGATAAATGGTGGCCGGCACGAGGATGCACGTGGAAAAATCATTTTCTTCAATGATTTTGATATGTCAAAAGTGAAACGCTTTTATATGATTGAGCATCCGGGTACAGAGGTGGTCAGGGCCTGGCAAGGTCATCAAAAGGAAGAAAAATGGTTTTATGTGGTTGATGGAATTTTTAAGATGGTACTCGTCCAACCGGATGACTGGCAAAATCCTTCGGCTGAGTTACAAACTGAGGAATTTGTTTTGGAATCCACGCAGCAACAAATTTTGCATGTGCCTGGCGGATACGCCAATGGATTTAAAGCTTTACAACCCAAATCAAAGATCATGGTTTTTTCTTCGTTTACTGTGGAAGAATCTGGAAAGGATAATTTCCGGTACGATAAAAATCTTTGGTATGATTGGGAGTGATTTTTTAATTTTCTGAACTCGGGCTGGAGGAAGGATATGGTTCAGACCGCCTGGAGCGTTCCGACCCGAAGAAATCAAATAATTTCAATGAAAAAAATAGGAATCACCGGACAAAACGGATTTATCGGAAAACATTTGTACAACACACTTGGCTTATTTCCGAAGGAATTTGAAAGAGTGGATTTTCAAAAAGGTTTTTTTGAAGATGAAAATAGATTGGATGATTTCGTGTCTCAATGTGATGTAATCGTCCACCTGGCCGCAATGAACCGGCATAATGATCCGCAGGTGATTTATGAAACCAATACCGGTTTGGTTAAATCGCTGATCGCTGCGTTGGAGCGTACGAAAAGTAAAGCACATGTCCTTTTTTCATCTTCAACGCAGGAAGAAAGAGATAATTTGTATGGAAAATCAAAAAAAGAAGGGCGCCAACTGATGAGTGCATGGGCAAAAGAATCGGGCGGAAAGTTTTCCGGAATGGTGATTCCTAATGTGTTTGGGCCGTTTGGGCATCCGTATTATAATTCTGTGGTGGCTACATTTTGTCATCAATTATCTCATGATGAAACGCCAAAGATTGAAGTGGATGGCGAAATAAAATTAATTTATGTGGGCGAGTTGGTGGATGCGATTGTGAAAGAGATCAGAAATGAAGCGGGCCATGATGAAATAGCGGTTCCCCATACGGCAGAATATAAAGTATCGGAAATTCTTCGTTTACTGGAAACTTATAAAAATGAATACCAGGAGAAGGGCGTTATACCTGCATTAAACAATCGTTTTGAA
>JBIQMJ010000250.1:0-6840 GCA_044463445.1 Segetibacter koreensis | reverse complement strand
CCGATTTTAAAATTATCCAACACTGATTTGCAACTGGCGCTTGTTACCCAGAAAACAAATGTTTATAACCTGCTGACTCAAATGCAGATCTCTAAAAATGCCGCAGAGCAAAATACGGTTAGCAAACTCAACCAGATGACTGACGTGGAAAGCCAGTTAAAAGAAGCGAAAAGAATATATGACCTGGATAAATATTTATTTGAAAAAAAGGCTATCGGGTCGCAGGAATATGAGAAAGCAAAAAATGATTATAACTATTATCTGCAAAAGAAACAACTTACTTCAAAAATTCTGGAACAGGATTCTACAACTACGCAGCAACAAATGAAACAGGCCAGGCAATTATATGAAGGCTCCCAGGATGCCTTAAATGTAATGCAGGAAAAAGTAGGCGATCTGATTGTCCGCGCACCTATTGACGGCCAGCTAACTTCGCTCGATGCAGAAATAGGCGAATCAAAAAACAAAGGAGAGCGCCTCGGGCAGATTGATGTTATGAATGGTTACAAAGTAAGGGTAGATATTGATGAACATTATATTTCAAGAATCTTTACCGGGCTAAGAGGCAATTTTGATTTTAATAATAAAACATATACACTCGAAATAAAAAAAGTTTATACGCAGGTAACCAGCGGGCATTTCCAGGTAGATATGGAATTTGTAGGAGATGTGCCGGAAGGAATCAGGCGCGGACAGACATTACAAATAAGCCTGGCACTCAGCGCAGAAAGACAGGCTTTACTTTTACCCAAAGGAGGATTTTATCAGAAAACCGGGGGTAACTGGATCTTTAAATTAAGCAAGGATGGCAAAACTGCTTATAAAACTGACATACAGCTTGGGCTGCAGAACCCGGATTATTACGAAGTGCTGGAAGGATTAAGCCCGGGTGATAAAGTGATTACCAGCAGTTATGAAAACTATGGAGACATGCAGGAACTGGTATTGAAAAATCAATAAGATAAAATTTTGAAAAATCTTTTTAAAATAAAATATGAAAAATTTTAAATCCATTTTATTTCTTCTTTTGCTATTGATGTTTTTAATGAGCCTTGAAATGTGTACCACAAACGCTACCTCATATTGTCAAAAAGCAAATCAGAATATCAATTGGAATAAGAATAAAATTCAGTGGGAGAAATCTTCATCAGATGTTTTTCCGGACAACGACCTCATAATAAAAATTTAAAAAAACTTAAAAACAAAACTAAGAACATGATAAAAATTACCGACCTCGAAAAAATTTATCGTACAGAAGAGGTAGAAACCGTAGCATTAAACAAACTTTCGTTTGTTGTAAATGACAAAGAATTTGTAGCAGTGATGGGGCCTTCAGGATGTGGCAAATCAACTTTGCTGAATATCCTTGGATTATTGGATGATCCGGACAGTGGAAGCTTTTTATTCAATGGGATTGAAGTGGCTCATTTTAATGAAAGAAAAAGAGCCGATCTCCGCAAAAGGAATATTGGTTTCGTTTTTCAGAGTTTTAACCTGATTGATGAACTCACTGTTTTTGAAAATGTGGAGCTGCCACTGATTTACCTGGGTGTAAAAGCAGACGAAAGAAAAAAGCGCGTGGAAGAAGTCTTGGAAAAAGTTCAGATCATGCACCGTAGAAATCACTATCCACAACAATTATCGGGTGGTCAGCAACAACGTGTGGCGGTTGCAAGAGCAGTGGTGAACAAACCAAAATTAATTCTGGCGGATGAACCCACCGGAAACCTGGATTCGTCCAATGGAAATGAAGTAATGCAATTACTAATCGAATTGAATGAACAGGGAACTACTATCATTATGGTTACGCACAGCGAACATGATGCGAGCTATAGCCATCGTATTATCAGAATGCTGGATGGACAAACTGTTACAGAAAATATTTTGGTGTAAGAGTGATTCGTAATCGGTGAATACTTTTCCTACTAATTATTCCTGGTGCCAGATTTTTGGATGGAAGAAAAAAGAACTAAGCGATGTTTAATAATTATCTCAAAACAACTTTTAGAAATCTTTGGAAAAACAAAGGTTATACCTTCCTGAATATTTTCGGATTGGGAATTGGAATTGCGTGTGCTGCGCTTATTTTTTTATGGGTAGAAGATGAAATAAACTTCAATGATTATTTCAGTAACCAGGAAAACCTCTATAAAATAAAGGACAGTCAAACCTATGATGGCACTACGTTTACATTTGATGCCACTCCCGGCCCATTGGCAGCAGGAATTAAAAATGATATTCCAGGAATAAAAAGGACGGCCCGTTCCAACCAGGGTACGGTATCATTCCTGTTTTCTTTAGACGATAAGAATATTTACGAACAAGGGAATTATGTGGATTCTACCTTTTTCTCCATTTTTCATTTAAAATTTCTGAAAGGGAATGGCGCAAATCCTTTTCCACAATTGTATTCAATAATTATCACCCAGAAAATGGCTGAAAAGTTTTTTAATTCAATTGATGTGGTGGGTAAAACATTAAAAGTAAACAACAAACAGGAATATGCAATAGCTGGTGTAATAGAAGATTTGCCCGAAAATGTTTCTTTTAAATTTGAATGGCTGGCGCCATTCAAAATTCTTGAACAGCAGGAAACCTGGTTGCAAAACTGGGGAAATAACGGTATTGCTACTTATGTAGAAACAGAGCCCAATGCTGACATAAATGCGATCAATAAAAAATTGTATAATTATGTAAGCACTAAAACAAATGACAATGCAGTCGCCAAAATGTCCATCTACCCGATAAAACGCTGGCATTTGTACGACAGTTTTCAAAATGGGAAAGAGGTGGAAGGGAAAATTAAATATGTGCACCTTTTCAGCCTGATCGCATGGATCATTTTAATTATTGCCTGCATCAATTTTATGAATCTCTCTACAGCGCGCTCTGAGCAACGCGCACGTGAAGTGGGGGTAAGAAAAGTGTTGGGTGCAGGAAAAAGAAAGCTGGTGGCTCAGTTCATTGGCGAATCATTGATCATGGCATTGATCGCAGCATGTATTGCGGTCGCATTGATCTCTTTATCATTGCCTGCATTTAATTCTTTGGTAGAAAAACAACTGGCGCTTAATCTCTTAAACCCGGTTCATTTTTTTGGACTGTTATCTATCGCCTTGATCTGCGGATTGATCGCCGGAAGCTATCCCGCATTTTATCTTTCTTCTTTTAATCCCATCACCGTTTTAAAGGGATTAAGGATAAAAACGAGTGTCAGCGCTGGTTTTATACGAAAAGGATTGGTAATTCTTCAATTTTCGATTTCCATCATTCTCATCATCAGCACGATTCTTATTTACCAGCAGATTCATCATGTAAAAAACAGGGATCTCGGATACAATAAAGAAAATTTGGTTTATCTGCAATTGAAGGGAAACATGAAACAGCATTTTAATGCGATTAAAAATGATTTATTGCAAACAGGCGTTGTAAAAAATGCATCTCTAAGCAATAACATGGTTTTACAATTAGGCAGCAACACCGGCGATTTTCAATGGGAGGGAAAAGATCCCAACAAACAAGTTTTGATCACTGTCGAAGGGGTAAGCCCGGAATACATTTCTACTATGGGAATGCATTTAGTAGCAGGCCGTAATTTCTATCCCGACATTCAATCGGACAGCAATAATATAATTGTCAACCAAACCATGGCAAGTCTGTTGAAAAAGAAAAACGTAACCGGAACTATCATGACGCATAATGGGACCAACTATACTATTATTGGCATTGTCAATGATTTTATCTATAATGATATGTACAGCCCAAGTTCGCCGCTGATCATGTATTCAGATACCTCAAATGCCAATTATTTAACGATGCGTTTAACTGCATCCAATAATTTACCCGCTTCGATTTCTAAAATCGAAACTGTAATTAAAAAAAATAATCCCGGGTTTCCTTTCGAATACAAATTTGTTGATGCACAATTTGACCAATTGTTTAAAACAGAAACACTGATTGGAAAATTAGCAACCGTTTTTGCGATACTCGCCATTTTCATATCATGCCTCGGATTATTTGGATTAGCAGCATACACCGCCGAAAAAAGAACTAAAGAAATCGGCATCAGGAAAGTATTGGGAGCAAGTGTGAAAGGGCTTGCAGGATTATTATCGGTTGATTTTTTAAAACTGGTTGCGATCTCCTGCCTTATTTCATTTCCCATCGCATGGTGGATGATGAACGATTGGCTTCAGAGTTATCCTTACAGGGTAGAAATTAGTTGGATAATATTCCTCGTTGCCGGTTTGCTCGCTTTGTTCATTGCCTTGCTCACAGTGAGTTTCCAGGCGATCAAAGCGGCGATGGCTAATCCGGTGGAAAGTTTGAGAATTTATGTTTGCAAATTATCTTAAGATAGCTCTAAGAAATTTGTGGAAAAACAAAAGCTTCTCAGCTATTAATGTTATCGGACTTGCGGTGGGACTTGCCACTTGTCTTCTCATCCTTTTTTATGTAGCCGACGAACTAAGTTATGACCGCTATAATAAAAATGCGGACAGGATTTATCGCGTGGATGGCGACATACAATTTGCGGGAAACCATTTTATCCTGGCTGTGGCTCCTGATCCTATGGGGCCTACATTGAAAAGGGAATTTCCACAGGTTGAGCAGTCAGTGCGCTTTCGCTATAACGGAGGATTTTTAGTAAGAAAAGGAAGCAGCAATCTGTCTGAAGACAGAGCCATTTTTGCAGATTCCACTTTGTTCAAAGTCTTCACGCTTCCAATGATTGACGGCGACCCCAATACGGCCCTTGTAGATCCTTATTCGCTTGTGATCAATGAAAGGACTGCAAAAAAGTATTTCAACACCACCCTGGCTGTTGGGAAAAATTTAATAATTAATGATACCGCCAATTTTAAAATAACAGGAGTAATCAAAGACATTCCTTCCCAATCTCATTTCAATTATGATTTTTTTATTTCGATGGCCTCACTTCCCGAGAGCCGTAAAAATAATTGGATAAGCAATAATTTCAACACCTATCTGCTATTGAAAAATGGCGCTGACCCGAAAAAATTAGAATCGCAAATGGGCGTATTGATACAGAAATATTTGGGAGAACAGGCGAAGACTATTTTGAATATTAATATGGATGAGTTTTTGAAAAGCGGCAATCATGCCAGTTATTCTCTCATGCCTCTTACCAAAATTCATTTGCATTCTAATAAAACAATGGAACTGGGAGTCAATGGCAACATCCAGTATGTTTATATTTTTTCGCTGATTGCTTTATTAATTTTGTTAATCGCATGTGTCAACTTTATGAATCTATCTACTGCCCGTTCTTCAAACCGGGCAAAGGAGGTTGGCGTCAGAAAAGTATTGGGTTCTTTGCGTAAAGATCTTGTCGCACAATTTCTTACTGAGTCGGTTATTACCTCTTTTGTAGCCCTGTTTCTTTCACTGATTTTGGTATCGTTCGCCATCCCTTATTTTAACCTGCTTTCAGGAAAGAATCTATCCTCATCAGTGTTTACCAATCTGTGGCTGTTTCCTTTATTAATTCTTCTGATGTTGATAGTAGGAATTCTTGCGGGAAGTTATCCCGCGTTTTATCTTTCCGCATTTAACCCAATCGCTGTTTTGAAAGGCAGGCTGTCAAAGGGTTTCAGAAATAGTTGGTTGCGTAGCGGCCTTGTGATCTTTCAGTTTTTTATTTCGATAGCGCTCATCATTGGCACTTTGGTGATCTATACCCAATTGCAATTTATTCATAATAAAGATGTCGGGTTCGATCGTGACCAGGTGTTGGTGATTAAAAATACCGATCCTCTTGGCAGCCGCACTAAAGCATTTAAAGAAGAGATACTGAAATTGTCCGGTGTCATTAATGCCACTGTAACCGGCTTTCTGCCCACCAGTGGCTGGAGAACCGATACGCCATTATTTCCGGATGCAACACTCAACCAGAAATCTGCTGTAAGCATGCAGGTGTGGGATGTGGATGAAAATTATATTCCTACTTTGGGAATGAAGATGGAAGAAGGAAGAAGTTTTTCTAACCAATTTCCTACTGATTCAAACGGCGTCATTTTAAACCAGGCTGCCGTAAAATTATTAGGGCTTAAGGATCCGTTGAATAAGACTTTATATTACATCAAAGACGTAAATGATTTTTTAGATAATAAAAAAGACGTCACTACCTGCCATATTGTTGGCGTAGTGAACGATTTTAATTTTAATTCTTTAAGAGACGAGGTAAGCCCTGTTGCCTTATTTTTTAAAAAACAAAACAGCAGTATTGCTTTTAAAATAAGTAGTCGCGACATTTCCGGATTGGTCAGGCAGATAAATAATAAATGGAAAGAAATGGCTCCCGGCCAGCCTTTCACCTATTCATTCATGGACGAAGATTTTAATAATCTTTATAAAAATGATCAGAAAGTAGGAAGAATATTTATCTCCTTTGCGCTGTTTGCCATTGTAATTGCCTGCCTGGGATTATTCGGATTGGTAACTTATGCTGCGCAACAACGCACCAAAGAAATTGGGATCAGAAAAGTGTTGGGCGCCTCTGAAATGAATATTACCTCTATGTTATCAAAAGACTTTTTAAAACTGATTTTTGTTGCTGCCCTAATTGCTTTTCCGGTTGCATGGTGGGCCATGAACCAATGGCTGAATCAATTTGCGTATAGAATTTCTATAAGCTGGTGGATATTTTTAGTAGCAGGGTTAACAGCTTTGCTGATAGGCATGATCACCATAAGTTTCCAGGCAATCAAAGCAGCAATAGCCAATCCGGTGGAGAGTTTGAGAAGTGAATGATTTTGATGAAATAATTAAATATACTATCGGCTGAAGCCGATAGATTTTGTTTTTAGCTGAAGCTAA
>JBIQMJ010000249.1:0-6872 GCA_044463445.1 Segetibacter koreensis | reverse complement strand
GATCAATATTCACGTAGGAAGGCATTCCTAAACCATCATTTGCAGCATAATTTGAAAAAGTACTGGTTGATTCATCAATTGGCTCATCAAATAAAACATCAACTTCTGATGAAGAAATTGCCTTTACAGAAATAATTTTCGGAGGAGTATTGTCAGGAATAAATTTTTTAATCTCTATATCATCGAAAAAATGTTTTTGAAAAAAGGAGGAACTGCTTTGTTTGATTAAGAAGCCGAAATAATTGGACGTTGTGTGAGTAGAATCTGTTGCAGTTCCTTCCGTAACAAAAGTATTTCCTGTTCCGCTTAAATCTCTTTGAAGTATCCATTGATATAATTCATTCTGGATCACTTTTATTTTCATCACGTTGCTGCTGTGATTCAATATGCCATTTTCTCCATCAATTATTTTTGTGATTGTTCCTGTCGAATCTTTTCTATAAAGAGAAATTTCATCATCCGTATTTCCGATTCTTACAAAATAACCCACATTGGAAACTGCTTTTAAATCGGCTGAAGAAGCCGTCAGATAAGCATCTACATAATTAGTTGAAGAAGGGTTAAAATTGATTTGAAGCCAAAAATTCCATTCGGCTGATGAGGCAAGATGGCTCACGGTGCTGATATAAAAATTAGAGTTGGCAATCGTATTATCACTTTGAAGCTGATGAAAAGAATTGACCTTAAAATCAGCTGTATCTCCAATCCAGGAGCCAATTCTCTTAAAATCATCATTGCTGAAATCTTCCATAAACTGCGCTTTGGAAATTCCATTTATTAACAACAAAATACCAAGACAGTAAAGAAATTTATTACTCATAATGAGTAGCTTTGAACTTAAAGATAAAACATTATGCTTTTCTTTGCATCTCAAAAAAATAAAATACAAATTAAAAATGAAAATCGCAGTAGTGGGCGCTACCGGACTTGTGGGCAGTAAAATGCTACAGGTGCTCGAAGAAAGAAATTTTCCGGTGACAGAATTAATTCCAGTGGCTTCTGAAAAATCAATAGGCAAGGAAATTACTTTTAAAAATAAGAAATATAAAGTCGTATCTGCTGACGATGCAATTACTGCAAAACCTGATATCGCCTTGTTTTCAGCCGGTGGAAGCACTTCACTCGCTCTTGCTCCAAAATTTGCCGAAGCGGGAGTTACCGTTATTGATAATTCTTCTGCATGGCGCATGGATCCGACAAAAAAATTAGTGGTTCCGGAAGTAAATGCGGATGTTTTAACCACAGAAGATAAAATTATTGCTAACCCAAATTGCTCAACCATTCAAATGGTATTGGTTTTAAATCCGCTTCATAAAAAATATAATATCAAAAGAGTAGTGGTTTCTACTTATCAAAGTGTGACCGGCACCGGGGTAAAAGCCGTTCAGCAATTGGAAAATGAAAGAAATAATGTGAAAGGCGAAATGGCCTACAAATATCCGATTGATAAAAATGCGCTTCCGCATATTGATGTTTTTTTGGACAATGGTTATACCAAAGAAGAGATGAAAATGGTTAATGAAACCAAAAAAATTATCGGAGATAATTCGATCAATGTGACCGCGACCTGCGTTCGTATTCCTGTCGTTGGTGGCCACAGCGAAAGCGTAAATATTGAATTTGAAAATGATTTTGATCTGAATGAAGTAAAAGAAATTTTATCAAATTCTGAAGGAGTAGTGGTAGAAGATGATGTACAAAATTTCATTTACCCGATGCCATTAACTGCGCATGAAAAAGATGAAACTTTTGTAGGAAGAATCCGTCGTGATGAAACCCAGCCAAGGACTTTAAACTGCTGGATCGTAAGTGATAATCTCAGAAAAGGCGCGGCCACCAATGCCGTTCAGATTGCAGAATATTTGATGAAGAATAATCTGATAAATGCATCTGCAAATTCTTTAGCAGCAACAGGAGTATAACGTTTATTTTATTTGATGAAATAAAAAGTGGCTGTCCTAAATTTTTAAGACAGCCTCTTTAAAAAAATTTAATGAAATTACTTTGCAGTTCCCATTTTTGCTTCAATTGAAAGGGTAGCATGTGGAACTGCTCTTAATCTTGCCTTGTCAATCAATTTTCCTGTTACCCGGCAAATGCCATAGGTTTTATTTTCAATTCTCATCATAGCTTTTTCCAGATGATCTATGAAAGTAATCTGGCGGCTTGCCATCTGGCTAAGTTGTTCTCTTTCCATGCTCAGGCTACCGTCTTCCATGGTCATATAACGATTATCGCTTTCATCACCTCCCATTTGGTCTTTGCGTGTAATCAGCCCTTGCAGGTATCCGAGTTCTTTTTTAGCTGTTTCAAGCTTACGGGTGATTAGTTCTTTAAATTCCTGTAATTCGTTATCACTGTATCTCATTGAAGGTCCGTTATTTTCAGGAGGGCTTTGATCCAATACTGATTTAGTGAATTCGGGTTCGTATTTCCTCGCTTTTTCAGTACTTGTTTTAGGCATTACAAATTCTTTTTTAGATTTTTTCTCTTCCTTTTCTTTTTTCATCTTTGCCATTGCCTTCTTTAGTTCTGCTTTATGAGTGTCTGCATTGTTTTTTGAAGAAGATATTGTTGAAGATTTTTGATTTTGAGATTTAGTCTCCTGATCTTTTTTCACAGGAGCTTGTTTTTTTTCTAAGGTCTTTTCTTTCTTTGACATAGTTTTTTTCGGGCTCACACTAATTTTTTTTGATGTCAACTTACTTGAGGCTATATTTTTTAAACCAGTCTTAGCTGCCTTTTTAACTGGTGCTACTTTTTTTATAGCAGATGATTTTGTATTAGTCAATTTCTGGGCCGCTTTCTTAGCGGGCAGGTTTTTCGCAGGCTTTTTTGATGATGGATGCGAAGATGTCTTTGCAGGAGTTGCTTTTTTGGAGGCTGTTTTTTTTGCAGCAGGCTTAACTTTTGCAATTACCGGCTTTGCTCCGTTTCTTTTCGGAGGCACATTCTTGTGAGCGGATTTACCAGCCTTAGATTTTGATGCAATAACTGTTGCTTTCTTCTTTGTTGCCATATAATTTAATAGCTTTTTTTTGTAATTTGAACTGTAAAAGTGTCATTGTTGACATCTATTTTTGCGCCTTTAGAAACTTTAGGAGCCAATTCAATTTTTTCTGCCAAAATTTCCGCGCAAATATACTCATTATATTCTGTAATGATATCTTTAACCCCTTCTTTTTCTTGCACTTTTAGCAGGATTTTATCAGTTAGGTCAAAATCCTTTTCTTTCCTTAAATTTTGAATTCTATTGATAAATTCTCTCGCAAATCCTTCTTTTTTCAACTGATCTGAGATTACCAGGTCAAGCGCCACTGTCAAATTGCTTTTTACCGCAATTTCAAAACCTGGAAGTTCATTGGTGCTCACTTCAATGTCTTCAGCAGAAATTACAATAGATTCTTCTTCACCGGGGTTAAGTACAAAATCTCCCTGTTGGATTTTGCCAATCGAAGCGTCATCCAATTCCTGGATAGCTCCGGCAGCCCACTTCATTTTGGCACCCAGTTTTTTCCCCAGTGTTTTGAAATTAGCCTTAGCCCTCCTTTTGATAAAATTATTATCAGCAGGCAATATTTCAACCTCTTTTATATTAGTTTCTGATTTAATAATATCTTCAACCTGGCGTATCTTTTTCTCAAATTCCGGATCTGTTGCAGGAATAATCACTTTTTGTAATGGCTGTCGTACCTTAATATTTATTTTTTTGCGCAGCGATAATATAAGTGAAGAAATATCTTGTGCCAGTTGCATCCGATCTTCCAGCGGTTTGTTTATCAGCGTTTCATCATATTTAGGGAAATCCGTTAAATGAACAGAAGAAAATCTAGTTTTTTGGGTTACCGAATTTAAATTGGTAAAAAGCCAATCTGCAAAAAACGGAGCAATGGGCGCTATTAAACTGCTTAAAGCCTCCAGACATTGATACAAGGTTTGATAGGCTGAAATTTTATCATTTTGCCCTTCGGGATTGTTTTTATTAGCAGGTTTCCAGAATCTACGGCGCGAAAGCCTTACATACCAGTTACTTAAATGCTCATCCAAAAAATATTCAATAGCTCTTCCAGCCTGGGTGGGTTCATACTCATCTAAGGCAGCAGTAACTTCTTTTGTTAAAGAATTTAAGGAAGAAAGAATCCATTGATCTAATTCCGGTCTTTTGTGTAGGGGAATAAGTTCTTTTCCAAAAACAAAGCCGTCAACATTGGCATACAGGGCAAAAAACTGGTAAGTATTGTAAAGTGTGCCGAAAAATTTGCGCTGCACTTCTTTGATTCCTTCCGTATCAAATTTTAAATTATCCCAGGGAGATGCATTCGTAATTAAATACCATCTGGTGGCATCCGGGCCAAAAATTTCAAGTGTTTCAAACGGGTCCACCACATTTCCCACACGCTTACTCATTTTATTTCCATTTTTGTCAAGAACGAGCCCGTTGCTAACCACAGTTTTATAAGCTACACTGTCAAAAAGTAAAACGGCAAGTGCATGTAAAGTGTAAAACCAACCTCTTGTTTGGTCCACTCCTTCGGCAATAAAATCGGCAGGAAAATTTTTCTCAAACTCATCTTTATTTTCAAATGGGAAATGCCATTGTGCGTAAGGCATGGCGCCGCTATCAAACCATACATCTATCAAATCGGGAACGCGTTTCATTGGTTTCCCGGTGGAAGAGGTGAGAATAATACTATCAACATAAGGTTTGTGGAGATCAGCCACCATTTTTTCTATTTTACTTTCATTCAAATCTGTATTTCCTGCTTCGATGGATCTTTTAATTTCTGTTTTTAATTCATCTATTGAACCGATGCATTTTTCTTCTTTACCGTCTTCAGTACGCCAGATAGGCAACGGAGTACCCCAAAAACGGCTTCGGCTCAGGTTCCAATCTACCATATTTTCCAGCCAATTGCCAAACCTGCCAGTGCCGGTTGAGGCTGGTTTCCAATGGATAGTTTTGTTCAATTGAACCATTCTGTCTTTAACAGCAGTAGTTTTGATAAACCATGCATCCAGCGGATAATAAATTACTGGCTTGTCTGTGCGCCAGCAATGAGGGTAGTTGTGCTCATATTTTTCAACCTTAAATGCACGGTTTTCTTTTTTTAATTTGACAGAAATATCCACATTTACATCAGTGTACTGTGGGTCGTCTTTATAATTTTTTACAAAACGGCCACTGAATTCCCCAACGTTATCTATAAATTTTCCTTCTTTGTCTACAAGAGTCAAAATTCCCAGATTGTATTTTTTCCCCACCTTAAAATCATCGGCACCAAAAGCAGGCGCGGTGTGGACGATTCCGGTTCCATCTTCTGTGGTTACAAAATCCCCTAAAACCACCTTGAAAGGATCGGCGCCGGGAGTTGTTTCCTGAATTTTTTCTAAAGTATTGGCTTTGAAAGGCATTAATTGCTCATATTGTAAGCCTTCGAGTTCATTGCCTTTAAAGCTGAATATTTTTTCCCATGGAATGATCTTATCTCCTTCTTTGTATTTTTCAAATGAGGCATTTTCTCCTTCTGCTTTAAAATATTTTGGAATTAGAACCGTGGCCAAAACCACATTAACAGGCAAATGAGTATATGGGTTAAATGTTTTTACTATTGAATATTCAATAGTAGCGCCCACAGTTAATCCCAGGTTGGAAGGCAATGTCCACGGAGTGGTAGTCCAGGCGAGAAAAAATAATTCATTGTTTACTGAAGTGTCGAATAAGAATTTAGATTTTTCATTCTTAACCACTTTGAACATTACCGTTGCACTGGTATCCTTTACATCTTTATAAGTTCCCGGTTGATTTAATTCATGAGAACTTAACCCTGTTCCGGCCGCAGGAGAATAAGGCTGAATACTCACACTTTCATACAAAAAGCCTTTCTTATATAATTCTTTCAAACACCACCAAAGTGTTTCAATGTAGTCATTCTCAAAAGTAATATAAGGATGTTCCAGATCTACCCAATAACCCATTTTTTGGGTTAAGTCATCCCATTTGTCCTTGAATTTTAGCACTTCACGCCGGCAGGTGGCATTGTATTCCTCAACTGATATTGATTTTCCGATGTCTTCCTTAGTGATACCTAATAATTTTTCAACGCCCAACTCTACGGGCAATCCGTGTGTGTCCCAACCACCTTTTCTCTTTACCTGGAAACCTTGCATGGTTTTGTAGCGGCAGACCAAATCTTTCAGCGTCCTGGAAATAACATGATGAATGCCAGGCATGCCATTGGCGCTTGGCGGGCCTTCGTAAAAGACAAAAGGCGTTTTGCCTTCACGGTTGGAAATACTTTTTCCGAATGTATCTTCTTTTTTCCATGATTGCATAATGTTTTCTGCAATTTCAGTAAGGTTCAAGTGCTTATATTCAGGATATTTTTGCTTCATTTCTATACACCTTCAGTTAAAATAAAAGGAGGCAAAGGTAAAGATTTTATAGGTGGATTTGTCCGGATTCAGTTTTATAAACGCTCTGCTACTTTTATAAATCAGGCGATTTCATTCGAGAGGAAATTAAAAAAGAGGTAATTAAAGGTGAATTTTTTTACAAATTAGCATGCTTTGGCATTGTATTTCCTTTAAGAAGTATAAGCCGTTGCAAAAAATATGAAAACACCGTTATGTGGTATAAATTATACTCATGCGCTATAACTATTGCAATGGATAAACAGAAGGCGGGGATTTTTCTTCGTCTTCTGTTTTGCTTATTCCCCATTTTTAAAAAAACAGTAAAACAATAAATAGTTGTAAATCTTAATTTGTAAAAAATTTAGCGAAAAAGTAATTCGCAAGGTTTTATACCTGTATGCTTTTTGAACGCTGTTGAAAAATGGGAAATTGAAGAATAGCCCAGGGAATCCGAAACC
>JBIQMJ010000248.1:0-6892 GCA_044463445.1 Segetibacter koreensis | reverse complement strand
TGCCTATACCTGGGGCGAATGAATTATCAACCGTTGAGTGACAGAGCGCACAGGTAATTCCCACTCGATCCAAATGTAATTTTCCATCTGCTCCTTTGCTTACTTCTCCTTTTACACCAACAACGGCATTTAATGATAGCAAAGCAAGAGTGGTTTGCGGATCAGTGAGACTTACCGAACCATCCTGGATACCGGCAACAACAGCGGCGGGTATAGCAGTGGCATCTACTTTTAAACCCACGCTCAATGCGGTAGTTGGGTCCACAGCGGTTTCTATAACTTTGTTCATCTGCAATACATCTGTCCAAAACGTCTCATCGCCAAAGGTCCAATATCGGAATACCTGTTGGCCCTGTTTAACCAATTCCTGGTCCAACGGAGGTAAATTTAGATCGCCTTTTCCGGGAGGAACATGGCCAATATCACTTTTTGTACAACTAAAGAAACCTAACGTCGCGATAAACAGCAGCGTAGGAATTATAAATTTTTTTTTCATAACCGTTTGTTTTTATTGATTATTTATTTCTGAAATAGCATACTTCCCTTGCCGAAAAGATTCAGTCGGGTATTCCTGCTCGTTAAGGATAGAGTTGATGAGGTTCAATTAGGTTACAAAAACATGACAATAATTTTTGAGCCTGGTAAAAGTTCAAAACAATTTTTAAGAAACTGGTAGATACATGCAATACAGGATGGACAGCAGATCTTAGGCTTTCAGGTTTTTGTATCAGGCTTAGACGCAGTAAAGAGATAAATAGGATTGATTTTTATTTTCAGCTTGATGTTACCAAAAAATAACCCGTTAACAGTTGGAGAATACTTTTGAAGTAACGGGAATCACAGGCCTCGAGGCCAGCGTCAGAAGGGACGATCTATATTTAAGAAGTTTTCACCAAAACCGGCAGCTTAAAATCTTCAAGGTGGGAGGGGGAAAAATAATACACCTTTTCAGCCCATGGCGAAACAAAAATGCCAATGGTTTTTCCCTCGTCGGTGTATTGCACCTTCTTCATAACATTTCTCAGTTTGTTTACCAGGGGTAAAACTGTTTCGCTGGGATACTCGCTCAATAATTCTTTTTCTATTTTATCCACTTTTTTCCTGAGCAGAGAATCCAGGTACGTTTGGTTTTTTAGCTTTCCTTCGTAAGGAATAATCAGTGTAATGCGCGGTGTAGCCTGTATTTCAGCCGGGTTTCCCTGGCCATCTGTGTCTTTCATAGTCCTTAGTGCTTCATTTTCAATCTGACAAATATATTGGCGAAGCGAGGTTGACTGTATGAGGAGGATTATACCGGAGAATGATGCTCCTCATGGGATGGGAGGGGAAGGATTCTCCCGCAAAGGATAGCGAGGTAAGAATGAGTGAAGTAAACAAAGAAATAGCGTGTTTTTTTTGCAGACATAAAACTGAAAGTACTAAGAACAATGTATTTTTCTCCTGACACGCCGGGTCCCTTGCAGGAAAACTCGGCTAAGACAAAAAATTTAAACGCCATTGGCTTTTTCATTGCGAGGCACAATAAGGGCCAAATTGTGGGTTTTAATAAAGCAAGATAAAGTAACGCTCACGCACAGGTCATGAGACTTACGCCAGAGCGGATTTTTGTGTCGCTTCGCAATGACGCATATAATTAGCAATGACGGTTGGCCTCTCGTCTGTAACTTTGTGCAGCAGACCAATAAATAATCCTGTTTTTTAACTTGGTAACTTTGATACAGATCCGATATACACATGGACAATTGCAAAGAACTAAAAGAACACATAGACAGATTTGTACGCATCAGTAGCACCGATTTTGAACAAATTCTCAGCTATGTAAACCCGGTTAGCGCGAAGAAAAAACAAAATCTTCACGAAGCCGGAAAAGTATGCAAGGCTAATTTCTTTGTTCGTAAAGGGTGTTTACGCCTGTTTTTTATTAACGAAAAAGGGATTGAACAAACCATACAATTTGCATTGGAAAATTGGTGGCTTTCGGACTATACCTCTTTTTCTTCCCAACAGGCCTCCTTATGTTATATCCAGGCTGTTGAAAAATCAGAAATTATAGCGATCGATTATGCGGCACAGGAAAGCATGTTGCAGCAATTTCCCCAAATGGAAAGGTATTTCAGGCTCATTCATCAACGGGCGCACGCTGCCTCACAATACCGGCTGAAAGGTTTGTTTTCCCAAACGAGAGAAAAAATATACCTTGAGTTCTGCAAACAATACCCGGCTTTCGTGCAGCGCATACCCCAGTATCTTTTGGCTTCGTTTCTTGGGTTCACGCCCGAATATTTAAGTGAAATCAGAGGAAAAAGAATTTCTTAAACTGGTTTAAGTGATTTGACCTGCAAGCCAATTTAACTTTGTTGCCATACATAATGATTGAGATGGCACAAAGAACCCATATCGCGGAAATGCTTCCCCTATCCTGCAAAGCGATGTATGATGTATCCATTGCCGTAAACCAATCTTTATTAACACCCCTACAAAAAGAGCTCATTAAGAGCAGGGCTTCCCGGTTAAACGAAAACAACACAAAATAAAAAGTATGGATACTAATCAGAATCAGGCTCCCGCAAATGAAGAGATCGACGACGCAAACCGTAAAACGATGAAGGCGGTCGTGGTAACCGACCAGTCTGCTGGTATTGCCGGAATGAAGCTGGCAGACCAGCCCGTGCCGAAAGCAGCGATCAACGACGTTATCGTCCGGATTCACGCGTCCGGATTCGTTCCCACTGAGCTGGAGTGGCCCTCGACCTGGGTAGATCGTACCGGCCTCAACCGGACGCCCTCCATCCCCGGTCATGAGCTGGCCGGCGTGGTCAGCACCGTCGGTTATGGAACAACAGGACTCTCCGTGGGACAGCGGGTGTTTGGCCTCGCGGACTGGTACCGTGATGGCACGCTGGCTGAATATGTGGCCATCGAAGCCCGTAACCTTGCGCCACTTCCCGGCGACGTTGACTTCACTGTAGGCGCATCCCTGCCCATCTCAGGCCTGACCGCCTGGCAAGGACTGTTTCAGCATGGCCGGCTTCGTGCGGGGCAAAGCATCCTGGTCCATGGTGCGGCTGGTGCAGTCGGATCGATGGTAACACAACTTGCACGTGAGGCCGGCGCTTACGTCATAGGCACCGGGCGTGCTGCCGACCGCCAGAAGTCGCTCGGCTTCGGCGCACATGAGTTCATCGACCTTGAGAACGACGTGCTGGAAGACGCCGGTGAAGTCGATCTTGTCTTCGATGTCATCGGTGGCGATGTTCAGAAGCGATCTGCAGGCATGATCAGGGCCGGGGGAACGCTGGTGTCGGTTGTAGGCCCGGTAGTGGCACAGCCTGCCAATGGCCTGGCGGTTGATTTCGTGGTCGAAGCAGATCGTGCCCAACTGGGTGAGATCGTGCAGCGGGTGCGCGACGGACGACTGCAGACAAACATCGGCGTCACGGCCTCTCTTGATGATGCTCTCGCCGCCCTCAACCCGGTCGGGCGACGCAACGGAAAGCCGATCATCCGCGTTCGCCCGTAAGGACCGGTGCAGGCCTCGCGGCCTGTGACCGGCCGTCACTTGATTTTATGTTCTGTCCGGCTTTGCAAAAAGTAGTTGCTATGGTTAAGCAGTGATTAAGTAACGGGAAGCCGCAGGTATGCAGACCTGCGACAGATGAGAAAAAGAGTAACCGGGCGGATTCAATCCATTTTGCTTTTCAACAAGAGTAATTGTCCGCGATGATTGCTCAGATGAATGGTGCGATCTAATAAAACATTCAGCCTGTTGCGGTGCGGCTCTTTAATAAAATCTTCTTCAGAAATATTTGAATGACGTGTAAACCATTCTTCAGCAGGTATATTGTTGATATGACCGGATAAAGTTTCATTCACATCCTGCCATTGTTGTCTTAATTGAGACGCTGAAGGAATGGCTTCAACAGCTTTATCAGGTGAGTCTAAAAATAGCGACTTCAATTCCGGATATTTCGATTCTTCAAATCGAAGTAAGGGCAACATGCGATCGTGCACAGTTGTTAAATGGCCTAATAAATAGATCGCGCGGTTTCTGCCGGGCGCAACTTCATCCATTAACTTTTCATCGGATAGATTATCAAAAATCTTGTTGGTGGCATTAATTTGTTGCTGCCAGCTACCGGTTACCATCTTTACAAACAATTCATTATTCATTTTATCATTTTTAAACAAATATAGAAGAAAAGAAGTGGTTGGTTATAAGACCAGTAAAGGAAGAAATGTTATGAGTATGAGAGGCTGCCAAATAAACTGTGTCAAAGATTCAAAAATTATTTTGGAACTTTAAAACACAGTTTAAACATGGAAAAGAAGAAAGAAGCCCAGCTATCCTTAGATTATTATTCCCCAAAACCAAAAGTAGCTGCTGTCCTGAGTTTGCAACTCAGGACATTTCAAAGCCGGCTACATCAAAAATTCAATCTTTAATAAGCCGCAATCTTTCCGTAATAATAATCTCTTGCACTGCTGTAAACATATTCTTCTGCCTTTTCTACCATACCTGCCTCTACAGGATTATTATCAATGTATTCCAGTTTCTGTCTCCCAAAATCCGGAGTATAGATAATCCTGGGTTGATTATCCTGCTGCCAAAACTGGTAATTAATATTCCGGCTATTTGACTCACCTGCTTTCTTAAAAATTTGAAGCATCCACTCTTTTCTGCTTTCTCCAGGATGCTCAATGATTGTCTTTAAAATTTGCTTGCCCGTAAACTTCTTAAAATCGCCAGGCATGTCACTTACATTATTCTCTTTTGCTGAAATAATCAGATGAACGTGATTGCTCATCATGCATCATACATAAAGCACCAATCCTTTTTTCTCCTGGCAAAATTTTAAACTTTCAATTACTACATCTCTGTATTCTTTTCTGGTCAAAACATCCACCCCCGCCTGAATGGCTTAGTCGGGCAGACATCCCACTACGGCAAAACTTACAAAATACATTGCTCCCTGATCTGTTATTTTATAGCCGCCTGTACTCATAAACATTTTTTATGAAAGTAAGATAAACGTCCTGAGTTGCAAACTCAGGACAGCAACTCTTTTTTTTATTTGGACATTCTAACAGTAGCAGGGAATTGCTTCCCTTTAGGTTTTTCATAAATTTGTCTAATTTTAGTAGATTGAAATATTAGTAGACTCAATTAAAAATTGACTTTCTAAAAATCAATCCAATAACAATAATTACTGTTATTAAAATATAGAAAATCACTCTAATTTCCTTTTTTCGTTTAATTTTTTTGTCTTCATTATCCCATCTTTCTCTTAAGGTATTATAATTCATTTTATTATATCTAAAGCCATTTACAACAACTATTATAATAAAAATCAAAGCGGTTATAACTTTAGCGCCTCCAGTGAAAACAAACTTATAAGGGAATATTAGCCACAGAATTGCAATAATAGAAATTAAATTAAGGTATTGAATTAGAGAAAGAAAAGCTAAGCCCGAAATTCCTGCACCATCCCCCTCTCCATTTGCATAATAAAATTGGCAAGACTTGTAATAAACATAATCGAAAAACTTCATCATTCTAATATTCTTTACTATAAATAATATGGTCGTTATATTCAAGGAATGGGAGTGTAAAATAAACTGTGTCAAAGTTCAGATGATTTAAGAACTTTAAAACACAGTTTACAAAATGCAAAAGAAAAAAGAAGTCTTCCCTGCCAGCCAAACAGGCTGGGATTACGAAGCACTAAAAAAGAAGACCCTGAAGCAATTTCGCTCGGGCAAGGATTTATTCAGCAAAGGAGGTGCCTTTGCGCCGCTGCTGAAAGACTTCTTAGAAGCCGCTTTACAGGCAGAATTAGAAGAACATTTAGAACAGGAAGCAGAAGAGCAAAACAACCGTAAAAATGGCTATAACACCAAGCCATTCATCGGCCGTGTCCTGCTTTGCTGCCAGGCTTGGAGTAGAGATACGGCCTGGAGGGAGGGTCTGATTTTTCCTTCTTGTTCTTAAAGGTTTGAATGAATGACTCATATTTTTTTGCAACGGTTCCATTTGCCATATTGGAAAGGGAATCCCTCGCTGAAAGTTTCCTGCTGATCCGGTTTTCCTGCTTCTGAAGCTTCTCCAGGTATTTTACCGATTTCCTGGAGAGCTGGCGATCAATGGAACCATATTTCTTCTGAACTTTTGAATAGAACTTTGCAGGAATGTTTTGGACTTCCTGCAAAGTGCTGTCGGCGCTTTGGCCCGAACAGTTGAAAACAACTGTTACCAATACAATGGTTAAATGATACTTGCTAATTCCCAACGGCAGTTAATTTTTCGGGAAATCAGAAGATTCCCATTAACAAAATTGATACTTCACTTTTATTGTAAAAACGTTCCTTCCCATTCAACCCCAGGCAGCCTGACCATCATACCAAATATTTTGTTTTGCGTACCGGTATGCCGAAAACCTATAATCCTTTTTTCAACGCAGGTAACACATCACCGGTACCAATATTAAATGGTATTTATTTGAATGGTGGGTATCGTAAATGTCGTAGGGAGGGGGTTATTATTACAAGCCTGAAAGGGCTTATCCAAAGATTTAAATTTTACAATAATCTTCTTTTTTAGTTTGAATTGTTTTAAAGTAGTGGATTCTTGTGTGGCAGTCATAACATTTTTTTTATGGTAAACATTTTACTGCACAAATATTCTTTTTAAAACAATTGCAGGAATTTTTTTTCGATAATCAGCCCGGTTTGCCCGATAACTGGTAAGGAAGTATAGTTTTAGCTTGATAAATGAAGACCCTGACTGACTTATTTTTCTAAGATTCTTTGATCTGTAAGGCAGTAAACAAAGTTTCTTTCCTTGATTTGGCAATGGGGAGAGATATACCGTTAAAAAGTTCCACGATCTGTCCGT
>JBIQMJ010000247.1:0-6910 GCA_044463445.1 Segetibacter koreensis | reverse complement strand
CCGGCTGGGAATAAAAGATGTGTTTATGAATGTAACCGACAAAGCCAGAGCACTAAAAAAATACACGGAAGAAAAAAAAATATCAACGGACCAGCTTCTTTTTATGGGCGACGATATTCCTGATTATTTTTGCATGAAAATGGCCGGTATCGCTACTTGCCCGTCGGATGCCGCCCTGGAGATAAGGGAAATGGCTTCTTACATTTCAAATTACAAGGGAGGTAATGGCTGTGTCAGGGATGTAATCGAAAAAGTGTTGAAACTGAATGATCAATGGCCTTTACAAAGTACTATTCCTTCAACCTGATCTTTTATTTAAAGTTTCATGAAAACTTCCGCAGCTTTTTTCAGATTGATCAGGTGGCCCAACCTCTTTTTTATTGCGCTTACCCAGGTATTGTTCCGGTATTTTATTTTGCCTTTTGTTTACGAGGAAGCACATCCTGGTTATGAAGCCATCAAACTTTCGGAAAGATCATTTTATCTGCTCGTTCTTGCCTCGGTTTGTATTGCTGCGGCGGGATATATCATCAACGATTATTTTGATGAAAACATCGACCAGGTAAATAAATTGTCAAAAGTGATCATTGGGAAATATATTAAGCGCAGAGCTGCCATATTACTTCATGCAATTCTTTCTATGGTTGGGCTTCTATTAAGTTGGTACGTGGGGTATCAGCTTCATAACGCCTTTATTCCATTTTTTAATTTTATTGCGATCATTCTTTTATTGGTGTACTCCAGCACCTTCAAAAAGAAGATTTTGATCGGCAATATTATAATTTCTTTATTATCTGCGTGGACTATTTTAGTACTTACCCTTGCAGAATATCGTTTCAGGATTTCGCCCCATGATATTGTCTGGCAACGATTATTAAAAATGTCTTTTGTCTATGCAGGTTTTGCTTTCATCATTTCACTTATCAGGGAAGTGATCAAAGACATGGAAGACATGGAAGGCGATCTCCGCTATGGATGCAAAACAATGCCTATTGCCTGGGGACTTCCGGTAACCAAAGTTTTTACCGCCGTTTGGATAGTGGTCCTGGCAGGAATTTTATCTGCCATTTTAATTTATGTAATCCAGTTTGGATGGTGGTTTGCTATTTTATATTCTTTGATCACTATCATCATACCTTTACTTTGGGTTTTAAAAGAATTATACAAAGCGGCTACTCCTGCTGATTTTCATCATTTAAGCACTGCGGTGAAGCTAATAATGCTGGCAGGAATTATATCGATGATATTTTTTTAAATTTTGGATTAAATGAAAAAAATAATTTTAGCTTCTGCATCGCCAAGAAGGAAACAATTATTGGAATTGGCTGAAATACCTTTTGAGGTAATGATATCAAATATTGATGAATCCTTTCCTTATGATTTAACTCCTTCACAGGTGGCGATGCACATTGCTGAAAATAAAGCTTTGGCTGTTCAGAAAAAGCTGGCTAATAGGAAAGGATACACGATTATTTCTGCTGACACAGTGGTGACGCTAAAAAAAGAAATTCTGAACAAACCTGCCGATCGAGAAGAAGCTACCAGGATGCTGGCCAAACTTTCGGGAAAAACACACAAAGTGACCACTGGTGTTTGCATTGTATCGGCATCCAATAAAGCCCTCTTTGCTGAACAAACCGAAGTGGAATTCCTTTTTTTATCCAAAGAACAAATTGAATATTATATAGATCATTTTAAGCCTTATGACAAAGCGGGCGCTTATGCCATACAGGAATGGATAGGTGCAATAGGCGTCAAATCCATAAAAGGGGATTTTTATAACGTAATGGGCTTGCCGGTGAGCAGAGTAGTTGCAGAGTTGAAGCGTTTTTGATTTTAGTTTTCAATCCTGTTTATAGTAAAGCCATAAATTTCACCGATTTTTATTTTTGATTTCACCGCCCGGGAATATTATCGGGTTGCCATAATAATTCTATCCATTCATTCACACTGCTAAATCATTCTCCTATTGCGGTAACTACAATATTTCTTGATCCGCCATTATCGCGGTGTTCACACAAATAGATGCCTTGCCATTTGCCGAGCGCCAGCCGGCCATTTGTAATGGGAATCGATACCGAACTACCGATAATAGCAGCTTTCAGATGAGCAGGCATATCATCGTCGCCTTCATAATTATGGATATAATCCGGGTCGCCTTCGGGAACGGTTTTGTTGAAAAAAGTTTCAAAATCCTTTCTTACTGTTGGGTCAGCGCCTTCATTAACAGCCAGCGACGCAGAAGTATGCCGGATAAAAACAGAACAAATTCCTTTTTTAAATTCTTTTATTTCGGTAAACGATTGCTCAATTTCGGCAGTAATAAGATGAAAGCCTCTTTTTCTTTCTTTTAGCTGAATATATTGCTGATGAACTTTCATAATTTAAAAGACAATGTCTTTCAAAGTTAAAAAATTACTATTGCTTTTGATGGTATTTCCATTCGCAGATAGCGAATGCAGTAAAGCAAGAAAAAAAGAGGCTTTTTCTATTTCCATCTTTTTATTTCAATCTTTATTCACCGGACAAAAAAGAGAGTATTTTCCTGGCAATTATTTTTTCTATTAAATATTTTGTTTGCACGGATTCAGCATTTTTCAGCAATGATAGCTACGGCATTCATCTGCTTTTTATACCGGTTAAATACACAGCGCATTTCATTAATTCGCCTGCGGGCCCTAGGCTGCCTGATGATATTAAAACCGATTTTCAGACTGCGAAACAATCCTTCATCCTCCACCACCCTGCGCGTTTCTAATAGCAACATGGGGTTTGTATGAATTTCCCTGATACGAAACCCTTCTTTTTCCAATAATTGCACCCATTCCGACTGGGTAAGCGGCCTTGCATTTACCCGAATGCACACTGCCAATTCATGCTGGATTCTTGCTTTTTCTTTTTCGTCAAGCCCATCCGGTGTGAGGCCTAATTCGTGAATCCCATACAATCCTCCTTTTCTCAGCAGCCTGTGCGCTTCCTTTATAATTTCCGACTTCCTGTGGTCAGCCTGCATGGTAAGCATGGCTTCTCCATATACTTTATCCGCGCTGTCATTTTCCAGTGAAACCTGCGAAGCATTCCCGGTAATAATTTGCCTGCCAGGTCCGTTGATCTTCTTCCTTAAATTGCTTGCTGCTTCTTCATTGAGTTCGATCCCGGTATAAGTTGCAGGATTTTTTTCCAGGACTTTCATTGCAGTAAAACCGATGCCCGGAGCAAACTCCACCACCCGGTCGCTGGTACTGATATCAAGCCCTTTAACTAATTTTAAAGTCAGTTCCTTACCTCCCGGGCGAAGCACTTTCTTCCCCATCCTGGCCAGCAGCCAATGTCCCTGTGCAGTATCTATTATTCTGTTACTCATAATAATGTTTTTATAGTTTCAAAGGTCCACGAAATATCAACATAGTATTTACCAAATAAGGAAAATCATTTCGATCATAAAATGAAGATTAAAAAGGCTTGTAGGCTGAAAAAAATCCATACAATCTGTTATTGATCAGAGGAAAAAGGTATAAGAACTCTTTAATAAAAATGAAAGGTCGTAGCTATCTGTTTCGACCTTTCATTTCCGGTTCGAATTGAGCAGTGCCGTGTATGGCAGCTTAATCCCGGGTTCCCTTGCATCAATTTATTTCACCATTGCCATAACAGGAGGCTTAGGCTGGGGCACGATATTATGAATTGGCTTGGTGGTTTGCAGGTAGGCAAAAACGGCCTTAAGTTCGTCGTCAGTCATTTGGCCAACACTTTGCCATGGCATTGGTGGCAGCACATTTCTTCCTTCAGGCGCTCCCCCAAATTTACCAGTGCGAAGGCACCGGATAAACTGTTCTACAGTCCAGTTTCCTATTCCGGTGGTTGAATCTGAAGTGATGTTCGCGGTATATGAAGTGCCCCACGGGCCTATCCATTCTGTCATATTACTTGCGGCAATACCATTGCTTTCAATGATTTTATGGTCAATATTTATTTCAGGTTGCTGTGAAGGGTGGCCGGATAATTCCAAATCCATATTATCTTCCGGCCCATGAGGGCCCATTTTCTTTGGTGTATGGCAATCGTTACAGCCACCAATAGTAACCAAATGTTTACCCCATGCCACCTGGCTTTCAAAACCACCATAAGAGGGAAGGGCGGCCACAGCCTGGGTAGAATCCTGTGTTACTTCTGTTTGGTCTGTTTGACTCTGGTTGCATCTGGAAAAGACAAAAATGAGACTCATTGAAATAATGAAAATGCGAATTGAAAACTTTTTCATGATTTTATTTTTAAATTTTAAAAAAATGATGTTTTCAAGTCAGCCTGTAATCACGAGGTAGAATCATTTACAAAAAAGAGATCGTAAATGGCCAATTAATTTTTAAAGCTAAGAATATTTTTTAATATAAAAATTTTATTAGATACCTGATTTAAAATTTTTAAGTCTTTCAATTTAAACCCATGTTTTTCTTTTACGTTCAATGCCTAATTTTATCATCAGCAATGCATCAAAACGATAACATCTGTGAAAAATATTTTTGTAATAATTGGAAGCGCCGGCAAAAATTCAGCCAACGAAAAACTGGTCGGCTACCTGGAACAATTGTCCAAAGGATATTTCAAATTCAGAGTTTTTACTGACTTGAAAACATTGCCCCACTTCGATCCCGGGCTTTCTACAGATAATCCGCCAAAAGAAATCATTAAATTTAGAAACCAAATAGAAAAGGCCGATGGCATCATCATCTGCACTCCTGAATATATTTTCAGTATCCCAGCCGGTCTTAAAAATGCTATTGAATGGTGTGTGGCTACTACCATTTTTTCCGACAAGCCAACTGGCCTTATAACGGCTTCAGCAAGCGGACAGAAAGGGCATAAAGAATTGCGCCTGATTATGAAAACATTGATGGCTAAATTTAACAACGACACCACTTTATTGATCCAGGGGGTAAAGGGAAAGATCAATAACGAGGGCCAGGTAACCGATGAAAAAATAAAAACAGATTTATCTGAATTTATTGAGGCTCTTAGAAAACTGGTTAATACGGAGGATTAAGAATGATTACAAAAAGAATAGCAGCAAAAATAAAAATCTGCCTTTTTTCTTTATTCACTGGTTACAATCGTTTTAAAAACATCACTCCACATAAAATATCAGGCTCGTTCAGGATATTCACTTTCCATTCACTTTCTCCCTTTTCAAAACATCGCGCTTAGCAGATTCTCCAATGTCATATTATGAAAATATTTTCCAATGGCATATTGGCTCAGCACTTTCCTGATCTCTTCTTCGCGGTGAGGCGTATTTTCCAATGCTTTTTCTATTTCTGAAATATCTTTTTCATTAAAAAAATCGCCGTAGATCTTTACTTTCTGAATGATTCCTTTTTCCACATCAAGGTTCATTTCCAGTGTGCCGCCATCCGTCCTGATCCCTTTTTTAAAATTGTAATCCGGAGATTTGCCATAATTCCATTCCCACGTGGCATATTTTTCATCGCGGATCTTTTGTATGGCCCGCAGGTCAGCTTCACTGAACTCATAAGGCACACAATCTTCATGGGTAGAAATAATATGGTCCATTATTTTTTGAGTAAATTCTTCAAGTGTGATTGGTGTTTTCAAATGATCCGATATGTTGGTAACCCGCTTTGGCACTGACTTCACGGCTTTATCAGAATACTTTAATGGATTTATTTTTAAAGCCCCGCTAACATTCTTCATTTCGGAAGTGAACAATAACGTACCGTGGTGAAGTACTTTATTTTTAAAAACATGTTCCGCGTTTCCGGAGAATTTTTTGCCATCAATGGTCAGGTCGTTTCTTCCTTCAAATTTTGCATTTACGCCAAGAGATTGCAACACTTCAATTATGGGTAAAGTGTATTTTTTAAAGTCCACCATTTCAGAATTTTCCCCGGTCCTTGTAAAAGAATAATTCAGGTTTCCCATATCGTGGTAAACCGCACCACCACCTGACAGGCGCCTCACCACTTTGATCCCATGTTCTTTTACATACTCCACATTGATCTCTGATAAAGTATTCTGATGTTTCCCTACGATGATGGCATTATCATTTTGCCAAAGCATGAAACAATCCTCATCGATGTGTTTAAAAATATATTCGTCTGTGGCGATATTGAAGTAAGGATCAACAGAACGATGATAAATACAAAGCATTCTAGTTTTGGTCAAATTTAATTCAGAATTGACAATCAGAAAAACCTTTTGTTCAGAAAGGCCGCTAAACCTTTCCTGTTGCAGGTTTTCCCAATCCGTACCAATCAAACACTGGCTTGTTTATTTTTTCATCGGTATATTCTATTCCAGGACAAAAGTGTCACCTTGTTTGTTAAGGTTGTTTGTTACTTGTTGACTTTTCTACTAATGTTTTTATAAATACCGATAATTTGAAGAAATAATTAAACACAATTTCCAAATAATTTTCGCCATCATTGGCTGCTATCCAGCCGATCGATTCAACCAGCGTAATGTTCGGTTTGTTGGAGAAAGAGAATCAATAAACTCCTTTCTTTTATAAATAGTTATCAGTTAAACCAATATCAGTACACCGGCTGACAGGTGTCATTGTTTTACGATCGCACTCCCATCAATTTTGGAAAGATTTTTCATTATTAAGAAAAACCAATTATCCAATTTGGAATTTCCGGAAAGCAGGATAATAGACCTTGTTCCGGAATCCTCCCACATATTGCTTCAATGCAGGTGTGTCAATGGAAAGCTCATGCACATTTATTGCACCGAACCTCTGAAGTGCGAGATAAAACCGAAAGGATCATTTCGTTCACTTCAAATTTTCGTCATGAAAAGCATCATTACAATTTTATTTCTGCTATGCAGCCTCGGTCTTTTTTCTCAAACTACTTATTATGTAAGGCCAGACGGTAATGACAACAACTACAGC
>JBIQMJ010000246.1:0-6912 GCA_044463445.1 Segetibacter koreensis | reverse complement strand
AAATAACCAAAAAAACTCCCAGCCAATATCGAAAGGAATGCTTTAATTATCATCTTGAATATCATCAGGAAGTTAATACATCCGACAATAAAAACAATTGATTGTTAAAAAGATTCTAGAAAAAAAAGTATGCCAACCGTATATTATTATTTCACTTTAAATGGAGAGTTATAATTATCTCATCTGATAATTCTATGTCAGTAGATGCACATAATAAAAGTTATGAATTCTGGAAAAGGGATTCATTAGCTGTCCATTTGTTTAGTAAAGTGGTTGCTTATCAAAAATTAGATTACACGCATTATAATCCCTGTGCAGAACATTGGCAGTTAGCGAAAAAACCGGCAGATTATTTTTTTTCATCTGCAAAATATTATGAAACAGGTGTAAAGGATTTTGCCTTTTTGAATGATTTGAGAGATGAGTTTTGAAGGTGTGGCCTAAGTAGCGGTTTGAAGTGTCGGTTCGTGGACACGAACCTGGGAGAGGGATATCTGCCCTGGAACAAAAGGAAGTCATTGATGAACCGCTACTGGAACGGGTAGCAAAGCTGTTAAAAGTACCTGCGGAAGCTATTAAAAACTTTGATGAAGAAGCAGCTATCAATGTTATCGGCAATAATTATCATGACAACTCTACAAACAATGTAAATTATCATTGCACCTTCAACCCAATTGATAAAATTATTGAACTCTACGACGCTTTGGTAAAAAGCGAAAAAGAAAAAAATGAACTGCTCCAAAAATTGCTGGATGAAAGAAAATAAGTTTTCTAATACAAAAGCCGCAGTGATGCGGCTTTGTTATTATTCGCATTTACTTAATGCAAGTTCAAAGGCTTGGAATATCTCTTCATCAGATGCTGTATAAGGAACCGCATTTTCTTCCTTTTTACTTTTATGGGAAAAGCCTTCCTCCGGTTTTTTTTCATGTTTTGTTGGAGTAAAAATTATACTCTCGTTCTCTTTTCTGATTACGCAGCAAAAGGTAGTTTCTTTATGTAATTCTTTTGAAGATTTTAAACCAGTCTTTTTTAAAAAGTCTTTATTGAACTCTGACCAATTTTTGGGGTCGGCAACTCTTGTATCATCATCTGCACTAAGAACTTTTTTTACAGCACTCGCTATTGCATTCGTAGTGATTTCAGTTATTTGTATAAACGGATTAGATGCAATATAAAAACCACTAATAGTTTTTCTATCTGCATGTAGCAAATAACCTTTCTTGTTTATCTTGTAAATTATTGCACTCGACATAATCCTATTTTATAAACTGAAGATTAAACTGAATGTTGTTATCTTTTGCGTATTGCATGGCTTTGCTAATTTGTTCCCATTGGTTAAGTGATGCTTTACCCGGCTGTATAGCTACATCTAAAACTTTGCTCGTTATATTACTCCCACTTACTGTAACACCATCAAAAGTTTTTCCATTAAAATCATCCAGTTTATTAACGTAGCCTTTTAATGTGTTCAGCAAGTTATTGCCTTTACCATAAGTTGCAGCAGTAAGGTCTATGCTCTTTATGCTGGTAGCCACACCATTGGCAAATTTATCAATTACAGGAAAATTTTTGGGAAGGTTGCCGCCTAACATTTCTTCAATCGCTAAACCTCTTGGAGAAGCTGCCATTTCCCAAACCGATGCAGCTTTACTTGCAAATGCACCTTTCATTGGTGACAATGCCATTGCAATATCTGTAAGAGCATGCGCACCGGCTGCATAATTGGTGAACGCATCGCTTCCGGTGTTACCGTATTGAGAATAAAGATTTAAACCATAGTCAACGGCATTTTGTACAGGCGATTGAGAGAGCATGTGGGCAAGTCCTTTAGCAGTTTGTATGGGATGCACAATTGCATTTGCTGTTCCAGTAATAGCGCCGGTTACTGCACCGCCAACACCCGTAACAGCCCCTAATACTTTTGCAGATGTACCATTGGGATTTTTAACTGTGTTTTCAACCAGCTTATTAAATATTCTAAAGTCTAATCCTTCTGCACCATCAAGGTCAATATTTTTAATCGGGTTGTTTGAACAATATTGATAAGCTGATAATTCATAAAATTTTTCACTTATTGGGTCAACACGGAAAAAGCGCCCTATTTGTTGGTCGTATTCTCTCATACCATAGTCATACCATTCAAGCCCCGAACCGTCAGAAAATTCTTTGTTCTGCAATTCTTTTCCAAACAGTTTGAATTTATTTTCAGGGTTACCGTTAAGAGCTTTGGAAGATATCCCCGCCATCGTCAACCCGAACGGATAATAATGTGTTTCTTCCAAAATAGGTCCGGGTTTATGAATCACCTGCAGATTATCAAAGAACACATCGAAATTACTTTCGTTACTTACGTAAACAAATATATAACCATTTTTTGGAACCGTAATATTCTGCAACTGCGCGTCGGAAGTCCAGTGATCTTTTACCGATCCGCTTATTCCGACCCGGCTTGCTCCGCCTCCGGCATATTTAAAGTTTTCATCCAGGAATATATAATTAATGTAGGCTTTTGGAACAGTAGTAGTAGGCTCTGAATTACTTCCCCGGAAAAACGAGGATGGTATTACGCTACTGTTTATGGTATTCAGTTGAGATGCTGTAATCCCCTTTGCTGCGGCCGCGTTTCCGGGCGCCAGCAGCATGTTCGTCATTAAAGTAAGTACATTAAGCGTTGTCGAATTGGTATTGGTAATTGTAGTTGTATTCAAATAGTATGACTTCCCTAAAATATCAATGTGATCTCCTGCCATTACTTTTATCATAAATTCTAATCCCGTTTGATTGGTAGCGCCATTTAATTTATACAGTTTCGTGCTGCCGTCTGTTTGCAATGGAGTACATCCAGCAGGGTAATTGGTATTGGCAGGAGGATTACCGTTGTTGTTATAATACAGCTTGGTGTTGGCAATGGTTTCAGTTCCCCAGGACGGTATGGAGGTTTCAGCAGTAATTTTCGTATTATCGATCCGGTAAAAATTCTTTTCAAAATTGACCATGCTGTTGCTGGTAGCATCATTTGCTCCTTCTAATGTTGAAGCAGGATATAAATTGGTTTTCTGTTCTTCAGTAAGTACCATTCTCACATTACCCAAATGATCTTTTAAAAAGTAGTCATAAGCAAAAGTGCCATCTGCTTTTCTTCTTATTCTTCCTTCTTCGTCGCTGGTAAATTGTAATGTATCATTCAGATAAACAAATCCGGCAATATACATGGTGGTGGTGATCTTAGCCGGGGAAACAGTGTTGTCTGTTGTTACCTTCTGAAGCTTATTGCCGGTAGCATCATAGGTGTACGTTATATTTCCTTTGCCTGTTACAGTTACTACAGAAGGAAGATTGAGGTAATTATAGGTGATGCTGCTGATTTTTTTATTGTTGTCAAGGGTAAGGTTTCCATTGGCATCATAAGCATAATCTGTTGTAACTTTTGTTGCCGGATCGTATTTAAAATCACCAAGAGTACTCGTGTTATCATTAGCCGTATCGTATACCTGGGCCAATCTGTTACTATTGGATACATAAGAATATTTTAGTTGGTCGATAAATGGAGAAACATTTAATTTTAATCCTTTTTGTTGCATTGCGGTTAAGTTCCCATTACCATCAAAAGTGATATTACTTACGCTAAAATCCACATTGGCTGTTTTATTGAAATTTCCTCCTGTGTACTGGTTAAAATCGGCCCCTATCAGGCGGTTTACGGCATCATAGGTAAAATCATACTTTCTTTTTTCTCCGTCTCCTATACTTTTCCAGGCTGTTCCTGTAATGTTACCATTGTATTGAGCTTTTGCATAAGATTGACCAGCAATAAGGTTATTACTGGTCTTATCATAACCCAAATCAAAGCCAAAAAAGTTGGTATTGTTTGCATCTCTTGCATAATCCCTGTTCTCTCCAAGCAACCAGCCGCGAATATTATAGTCATAACTTAATGTTTCTAAAGGAGTCCCGATTATGGGATTGGTTCCAAGGCTTTTTTTCTTTAGATGACCGAGTGCATCATATTCCAAAGACGAAATAACCTTATACCCCGCATTGTTCATATTCTTCTCAATTTTAATTACTCTTCCCAGATCATCGTAAGAATATTTTGTACCAAGTTGGTAAGTTTGTACAGTTCCGCCGGATTTTTGATGAAATACATGTGTCCTGATTATTTTACTGGAAAAATCATACTGAGTAGTAACAATATCAGTTCCGCCCGTTTGGTTTACCGTTTGTACCTGTATCGCTCTTCCTTTATCATCATAAAAATATACCTGTGAAATAAACTGTGAAGCAGTCCCAAGAACTTTGGTCTGTTTCCATGTTACCATTCCTTTAGTTTGTGTTGACCGGACGTTATTCTTCTGCGCATAATCAGGAGAGGTATTGTAGGTTGTTATAAAATTCGCGCTGGTTATATAAGTTGTATTAAGATTTGATGTTAATGGCGATGGCACTCCTGTGTAGTCATCATAATGGCTTACAGTAAGCATTTCATAAGTGCCAGTTATAACAGGATAGGGATAAGTTGCTGCGGCATTGGTACGATGAGTTTGTGCTATTGTGGAATTGGTCCACAATCCTGTTTCTAACGGGCGGTTCAGTTCATCGTATTTTGTAACGAGCCACTTAGCAGATCCTGATTTCAAATTCCCATCCTGTACCATCACTAACCGATCTCGCTGGTCGTAAACCATGTTCACCTCAGCTGCCCCTGGTACTTTTTTCATGACCATCCTGTTTCGCTGGTCATATTCATAACGAAAACACTGTTCTGCCAATATTATTGGATCAGTTAAAGCCCATGAAAGAGCGGAAATGAGTTGTACACCCTGCGGCTGTATCACGCAACGCAAATTATTGAGATTATCATAGAGGTAGTAGGTGCAAAGCCATCCTGCATGACCACGCCCTGTGCCATCATCGGCAGCGGAGGTCAATTGTACTTTCTTAAGAATCAATAGCCCTGCCTTATCTTTAAATTCTATTACCTGGTGGGCAGATTCATCTACAGTAACATGCTTATAGAGGACACCTGAAAGATAAATACCTGGACTGGCATAAGAACCAAAAGTTCCTGCAGTTCCATCGGTTACAGTCCATTTCCTTACCGAATCTGCTACAGTATTGACCCAATATTTTTCCTCCACGCCTCTTCCTGCTCCAATCCAATTATTTCCTGCTGTATAAGTTTTTACAGAGCGGTTAATTGGTGAAGGTTCAAAATCAGTTTTATTGTAAAAATATGTTTCTCCCTGCCCTTTGATAGGATTTACAGAGTTTGCGTTATTATAAAAGGCAGCCTGCTGCTGAAAGGGATTTAGCTTAAATCGGCCATCATTGATGGAAGTATTTCCTCCGGAATTATTAGCAGGTGATGGAAGATATATAAATTGTTCCCTTCCAAACTCATCATATACATTTGCACTAACGAAATCCAATGCATTGGCCGAAGAAGCAGGATTGGCAGGATCTGTAATTAAAGAACCTTGTTTCACCACTGTTTGAAGAGGACGGCCAAGACCGTCTATATATTGAGTAGCAATATTACTTTGAGTTACAGGAGTGGTAACATAGAAATCATTAGTGCTTGTATCAGGATGGTTTGTTGTCCAGGTACGAACATAATTAATATTTGTTAATCCATAAGCCGGCGGTGGTACATTTTGTGCCCTAACTTTTACAAAACAAAGTAAAGAGATAATCAACCCAGATAAGGTAGCAGCTTTCATTTTAAATTATTTTTTATCATTTTATTTCTCCTCTATCACTTTTTTTAACTCATTTCATTGGATTTGAGGATACATTAATACCAGACTGTGGGCATCCTTGTTTTATTCCTAAATATCAAGTAACCATTGATTGACCATCCCTCATTTTTCTGACAGAAAAGACCAAACATTAATAAACCACTTATATGATGTCTTTTCTTGCATCATTCTTTTTCAATATTCCGGGTTCCTTTTTCGATCATTTCAATCCTCTGTCAAAACATTTCCGGTAACATTTTTTTTGTTCATTCGGTTTTTTATTAATCCAGAATATTTGATATATAAAGATGTTCCCATCAACTCTTTAATATTTTCAACATTTAGTTTCCGTAACAATTTCACCTGGTTATTCTGCTGTTGCTCATTCAATTGATTATTTAGCCGTATTTGACTGACTTTTTGATAATAATTGTCGCGTATTGCGAAAATCTGCTCTGTCAGTGTATCACTTATTTTTAATGAATCTTTCAGCATCATTTTTTGAACTGAATCAACCACGTAATACTCTCTGGTATTAATTGCCTGAGAATTAGTAACAGATGTTTTGAAAATCAGTATAATAATTAGTCTTATTACTATTCGTTTATATTTTCTATTCATTTTCATTTTTTATAAAGTTTATTTTGGAGTATACCCCATTCCCGTTGAAGTCTGGTAGGTGTTATCATAACAGTGGCCAATTTTACCGGTGCCATCATCGTAAGAAGTTGTTTTGGTTCCAAGGGAAACCTGAGTCCCTGAACAAATAATATTATAATTGGTAGTTGTGGAGCTGCCTCCACATAAAGTTTTTACAACATTATAATTGACTGAAAGATTTGTTACAGAAATAGGTATGGTACATGCTGCATCACTATAAAATTTAATTAAAACCGTCGCAGTTGTCATACCAATATCGTAGTACCAGTCGGCATACTCTATTCTGGCATATATAATCACAGTTATCGGGCAGGCAGTTAAATTAGTTCCAACTACAACCCACCTAAGCTGGTTATAGGTTGCACTATAAATATTCGTATCTTTTTGCTCTTGTTCCTGATCTCCTGTATTTTGATTGTTTAAGTCTTTTTTACAACGTAGGGGAGTGGTGGTGTTCTGCCATATAGGAGTTGTATTCACTCCGCAATCTTCTGGTTGGCCTTTATAGCTG
>JBIQMJ010000245.1:0-6975 GCA_044463445.1 Segetibacter koreensis | reverse complement strand
AACTTATCCTAACTGGACCATACCAGAAAGTATTATAAAGAAAGATATTTTGCCCGCATTAAAGGTTAACCCGGGATATCTTGCCAGCAAAGGTTTTAGCCTTGTAGATTATCATGGTGAAATTGTAGATCCCTATTCTGTTGAATGGTCCAAATACAAAAATGGCATCCCATGGAAAATTGTGCAGGGAAGTGGGGACGATAATGCATTGGGCATTTTTAAATTCAATTTCAGTAACCCATACAGCGTGTATTTGCACGATACCAATCAGCGCTATTTATTTTCTAATTCCAACAGGGCCTTAAGCCATGGATGTGTGCGGGTTCAGAACTGGGAAGCGCTTGCTTTTTACATAGCTAAAAATGACAGCCTGGCTGCAACCAAAGGCCATAGAATTTCTTATAATGAAGATTCTATAAAAACCTGGATCGCCAATAAAGATCGAAAGTCAATCATGGTAAAAGAAAGGCTTCCGCTTTTTATCGAATATTTTACGTGCGAAGTTACAAAAGGCCAGATCGTTTTTTACAAAGACATTTATCATAAAGACCAGGCTTTGGAAGAAAAGTATTTTGGAGATAAAACTTTTTAAATTATTATGATCTCAAAAATTGAAGGAAATATCGTAGATGCTGAATTAAAAAAAATATTCTTTGGAGAGATCACAGTCGAAGATGCTAAAATAATTTCAATAGAAAAAATTGCTGAACAGCAACAAGGCCATCCGTTTATTTTACCGGGCTTTATTGATTCGCATGTTCATATTGAAAGCTCAATGCTCATCCCATCTGAATTTGCGAAACTCGCTGTGGTTCATGGAACCGTTGCTACGGTCAGCGATCCACACGAAATTGCCAATGTCTGCGGAATAGAAGGTGTTGAATACATGATCGAAAATGGAAAGACGGTCCCATTTAAATTCAATTTCGGAGCACCCAGTTGTGTGCCGGCAACGGTTTTTGAAACTACAGGCGCTTCTCTTGATGCTGTTGCAGTTGAAAATCTTTTAGCGAAAGATGAAATTCTTTACTTGAGTGAGATGATGAATTTTCCCGGCGTCTTAAATCACGATAAAGAAGTCTTTTCAAAAATTAATTCCGCAAAAAAATATAATAAACCAGTTGACGGCCACGCACCGGGCCTTATGGGCAATGACGCCAAAAAATACATCGAAGCCGGCATAAGCACCGATCATGAATGCTTTACCAAAGGGGAAGCATTGAATAAATTAAATCATGGAATGAAAATTCTGATCCGGGAAGGAAGCGCTGCTAAAAACTTCGAAGCTTTGATTGGCCTGCTGAATGATTATGAAGATGAGATCATGTTTTGCAGCGATGACAAGCATCCGGATAATTTAGTAAAAGGCCATATCAATGAACTTTGCAGGCGGGCTATAGCGAAAAGGATCGATATTTTTAAAGTGCTGAAAGCCGCTTGCATAAACCCCGTGAAGCATTATAAGCTGAACGTTGGTTTATTAAAACAAGGCGATCCTGCAGATTGTATTATCGTTGAAAATTTAAATGATTTTAAAGTAATTGCTACTTATATTAACGGAGAATTGGTTGCTGAAAAAGGGATTTCAAAAATAGAAACACAAACAGCGCGGGTGATCAACAATTTTGATTGCTCAAAAAAAAACCCGGCAGATTTCATCATTGCAAACAAAGATTTTAAAGGACAAGTAATAGAAGCATTGGACGGCCAGTTGATCACCGGAAAATTGGCGGCGGCGCCTAAAGAAATAAATGGCTTTTTAAACAGCGATGTTGAAAAGGATATTTTAAAAATAGCGGTGGTTAACCGGTACCAGGATGCACCTGTCTCTATTGCTTTTATCAAAAATTTTGGATTAAAAAAAGGAGCCATTGCTTCATCGGTAGGGCATGACAGTCATAATATCATTGCGGTGGGTGTGGACGATGAAAGCCTGTGTGAAGCAATAAATCTGGTTATTGAAAATAAGGGAGGGATTAGTGTTGCCGATTCCTCCTCTCCCTCATTGAACCAGATTTTACCTTTGCCTGTTGCAGGCCTGATGAGCAATGAAGATGGGTATGAAGTAGCTGAAAAATATACTGAGATTGATCGGGCTGCAAAAGAGCTTGGCTCGCATTTATCTGCGCCTTTTATGACTTTATCCTTTATGGCATTGCTGGTAATTCCACATTTGAAATTAAGTGATAAAGGGCTGTTTGATGGAGATAGTTTTAGACTGATTAATACTCTTCAACAGTAACCGGACAAATTCTTTTGATTTTTATTCTGGTAATTTAGAAAAGAATTTCTAATCCATTTCTGTGGCCCATTTATCCCTGTCATCGGGACTGAATTTCCAGGGTGCAAAATTATTTTCAATATTACTGAACATGGCATTCCATTCAGCAGGGGCATTGCTTTCTTCCATAATTAAAGCACGGCGCAAAGAAAAAATAATATCCAAAGGATTTATGCCTACAGGGCATTCTTCTACACAGGCATTGCAGGAAGTGCAGGCCCTCAGTTCCTCTGCCGTAATATAATTGTGAAGCAAAGTCTTTCCATCTTCTTTAAAAGTTCCATTGGCCTTGATATTTTTTCGGATATCATGCATCCGGTCGCGGGTGTCCATCATTATTTTTCTTGGGCTTAATAATTTTCCGGTTTGATTGGCGGGGCAGGCCGCAGTACATCTTCCACATTCAGTACAGGTATAAGCATCCAGCAGATTTTTCCACTTCAGATCAAAAATATCTTTGGCGCCAAATGATTGAGTTTGCGTTTGTGCCTCACCGTTAGCGGGGGCCAGTTCAGGTTTGAACATATACTGAACTTCCTGTTCTACGTTTTTCATATTTATCATTTCGCCTTTGGGAATCAGGCGTTGATAATAGGTATTCGGAAAAGCCAGTAAAATATGAAAGTGTTTGCTGTAAGGCAGGTAATTTAAAAAAGCAAAAATCCCTGTAATGTGCAGCCACCAACAGGTTCGTTCGATAGTAACAAGAGTTGCCGGTTTTAAATGCTGCATCGATAAAGCCATCCAGCCGGAAAAAAAATAGCTCCCATGATCCAGGTAATGAGGATTTCCCTGTAGTTGCAAAGCCCTGTCAGCCGAATTCATGGTAAGGAATAAGCTCATTAAAATAATCTCTGTTATTAAAATCAGGTTAGCATCCGTACGCGGCCAGCCATCGAGATCATGGCTGATAAACCTTCTGAGCTTTAAAATATTTCTTCTTATTAAAAAGACTATGCAGGCCACCAAAACTCCGATAGCCAGTATTTCAAAAAAGTCTATAACGAAAATATAAAAGCCACCTAACGGCTCTGCAAATAAACGATGAGTGCCCAAAAGGCCATCAAGTATGATCTCAAGGATTTCAATATTGATGATGATGAATCCGGCATAAATAATAAAATGCAACACAGCCACCAGGGGATACCGGAACATTTTCTTCTGGCCCAAAGCAAGTAACAGCATATTTTTCCAACGCAACCCTTTGTGATCAGAAATGTCTTCATCCTGTCCCAGGTTTATATCTGATCTGATTTCTTTAATTTTCAAAACAAAAAGAAAAACTGCAAATCCAACAAGGACGATAAATAAAGTTTGCTGTAACAATTGCATATAAAAAGATTAGTGCTAAGATAAAGAAATATGAGGAGTGCGATTGCACAGAGAAAAATATTATTACAAGCATCAAAAACTGTAAATGAAATAAATGTAACCATTATAAATTGTAAATTGCTTTTTTTAAAAATTAAATTATTATGGCTGCTCATCTTATTCTTTCGAAAGAAATTGCTTACCGGAAATTACAAAGAATGGCTTATGAAATTGTCGAGCAAAATATAAATGAAGATCAGATCATCCTTGCGGGCATTAAGGAGAATGGCAAAATTATTTCAAAAATTCTTTATACCTTTTTGAAAGAGATATTTAAGGGAGAGGTGCAACTTCCCGAAATTGCCATAGACAAAAGGGATCCGAAATTTATCTCCCTTTCTGAAAAAATTAATTTTGACAACAAGGTCATCATTGTGACAGATGATGTGGCCAATAGCGGCCGGACCTTATTGTATGCCATTAAGCCTTTTCTCGATTTTTATCCCAAAAAAATTCAAACACTGGTACTGGTTGAAAGAAGCTATAAAGAATTTCCGGTTGCAGCTGATTACGTCGGACTCTCGGTATCCACTGCCTTTACAGAGAAAATAATTGTTGAAACCAAAAACAATGAAATAGAAGGCGCCAGCCTGATAACAGAAGAGTAGAAAATATTATCCCAAAAATTTTGAGATGATCAAAAAAGCAATCAGTATAAAAATAATGATCAGCGCAATTGCCATATAAAGCCAGCGAAGTTCATTAATGCGCCTTTTATTTTTGGACAATTTCTTTTTCTGCAATTGTTGTTTTAGTTTAAGATTCAATTCCCCGGCCAAAGCAAGCGGATCCTTTTTATTTTTAAATTGGCTAAGCCCTTCTACGGCATCGCTTTCCATTTCTGAATCCAAAAGCAATTTCTCAAATTCATGTTTCTCCGCAGCGGATAATTTATCGCTGAGATAATCCATCAACTTTTGATTGTCAATATCTTTGTTGCTGTTTGATAATATGTTTAATAAATCATCATCCATTTTTTACACCCGAATTAGGAATTATTTTCTAATAATAATTTCAAATTTCTTTTTCCGTTTTGAAGATAACTTTTTACCTGCATCATTGAAAAGCCTGTAATTTCAGCTATTTCAGAATACGATTTTTTTTGAAGATAAAATAATTTTACACACAATTTTTGATCAGGATTTAATTTATTTAAGGCAGATTCCATTCTTTGCAAAAGTGTATCCTTTTCGATCAATATTTTTTTGTCTGATTCAGCATTTACCGGCACTGTGATGTGTTCGTGTAATTCAACCGTCAGGTTTTTCTGATTACGCAATTTCATCAGGCAATGATTTTTGGCAATCATATAAATCCAGCTCTTAAAATATTCTACCTTATATTTTTGTAATTCATTTATCACCTTTAAAAATATCTGCTGCACACAATCACGCGCATCTTCTTCATTTTTTAAATATTTCATACACACTCCCAATAAAAGCAACGTATAACGTGGCAACAAAATACCGAGCCATTTATTATCATGTTCTTTGTAAAAATTTTGCAGCAGTTCAGCGTCATTAATATGGTCGTATTTTCCAGGCAGCAAAGAGTCATTTTTTAGTTAGATGTAAACTTAATAAAATTCCATAAGTTACATTTGCACAAAACTGCAAAAGATATTATGGAATATTTAGTGTGTTGTGTAGGCGTCAGCCCCATGAGATCCGCGCCTTCACATAAATCGGAAATGGTGTCGCAACAATTGTTTGGTGAAAAATCTTTGGTCATTGAAAAAAACGGTGATTGGATAAAAATTCAGTTAAGGTTTGACGGATACGAAGGCTGGGTGCAGCAAAGCCATGTGGTTCCTATCGATGAAGATATTTTTAATAAAAACGACAAAGGCCTTACCCAGGAATGGATAAACGAAGTGGACTATAATGGACATATCATGTATGTGCCAATGGGAAGTGCAGTAAGCGCTTTCAAAAACGGAACGGCTTTCTGGAGAAAAAACCTGGTTCACTTTAAGGGTAAAACCTGGGAGCCTGAAGAAATTAAGATCAGTTCAAAAATTATTAAACAAATAGCTTTCAAATTTTTAAATTCCTCTTATTTATGGGGAGGCAAATCGGTGTTTGGAATTGATTGTAGTGGCTACTCACAAATGGTATATAAATTCTTAAATTATTCTTTACCAAGAGATGCGTGGCAGCAGGCAGAAAAAGGCGCTACGGTGAATTTTTTGCAGGAAGCCCATTGTGGCGACCTTGCTTTTTTCGACAATGAAGAGGGCCGCATCACACACGTAGGCATTTTACTAAATGAAAATGAAATTATCCATTCAGCCGGCAAAGTACGGATTGACAAAATAGACACTGAAGGCATTTTGAACCTGGAAACAAAACAGCGAACTCACAAACTGCGCATCATTAAAAGATACTTCTGACAGGTTGCAAATAGATCTTTAATTATTCATATTCTACCATTACTTCATCTTCATAACACCACAGCCATTTTTCGCCGGGCTGCGCAGAAATTACCACCGGATGATGTGTATGGTTATGATGTTTACTCATGTGCTGGTTTGGTGAAGAATCGCAGCATAAGGTAACCCCGCACGTTTGGCAGGTTCTTAAATGCACCCACTGGTCACCGGTTTTTATACATTCCTCACAAATAAGGTCTTTAGGTAGCTTGAGTTCTTTAATCTCTTCTATGTGACTGCAAATATTGTTGTCCATTATGTAATGTTGAAATGATAGATGAATTTGTTTTCCAAATTTACTTTCTTTTTTGATGGATTGGCAAGGCTACTACATCGCTGGTGAAAAACATTTCAAATTTGTAATAAACATAAACTCTACGACAGTAAAAGAATAAATAAATGCTTTTCTTATTTTACCAAAATGTAAATAATGACGTGCTGTCTGTTTCAAGCACTGTCAAAATAATTGAGGAACAGAATTTGAGATATTCCTGAAATAATAAAAGGATTTATAAAATATTCCTGATGTGGTAATAATAAATATTAGTCATTTTCTAATTTTAGAGATTCATAAAAAGAAACGTAAAACAAAAAGAAGTGAAAAAAATAATAGTGGTGGGTGGCGGCTTTGGTGGTATTAATCTAATGAAAAAATTATGGAAAGACCGGCAATTCGAGGTGACCATTGTAGACCCGGATAATTATCATTTCTTTCCTCCTTTGTTATACCAGGTGGCTACAGCCTTCATCGAGCCCTCCAATATCAGCTACCCCTATCGCCGGATGATTGAAGGAAAAAGCAATATGCATTTTCATTATGGCGCACTTACCAAAGTGATACCGGAAGAAAATAAAATTGAAACCACCAATGGCGTTCTGGAGTATGATTATC
>JBIQMJ010000244.1:0-6983 GCA_044463445.1 Segetibacter koreensis | reverse complement strand
GCTTTGAATTACATCAGCAAATTGGGATACCTGGACAGGCATTCCATTCGGATTGATGATGTTCAACGATTCTATATTCCCCCGGTTTTTTCTGGCCAGGTTGTCCAGCCAAATCCGTACAGGATATTCTGTTCCGCTTTCAGTAAGAGTTGCGTCCTCATTTCCTGAAAATGCGGTTCTTAAATTCATTCCCACATATCCGGTCGAGAGTCCGAATCGCTGCATTTTGTCTTTGTCGGGAATTACCTGGAATTCAGGGCTGCCTTCTTCTACAGACAATTGCACATTATCTGTTCCGGGAATATTTTCCAAAGCATCTTTTAATTTCCCTGCAGTATTCATTAAGGTCTCTGGGTTATTCCCACTCAACGTAAACTCAATCGGCGCTGAACGCGGAATTAATCCAATTGCTGACATAGAAAATTTAATTCCGGGATATTGCTGCTGCAAAGCGCTACGCAACCGGATCATATAGGATTCAGTAGATTCTTTATGTCTTTCTTTTGGATCTTTTAGCTGAATGGTAAATTCTGTTTTATTAATAGCTCCCACTCCAAGGCTTCCAATACCGGTGCTCGGACCGCCGACGTTACTGAACAAAGTAGCCACTTCAGGTTGTGCAGAAATAAAATTTTCAATTTTATGTGAGGTAATGTTGTTTTGTTGCAACGATATATTCTTATCGTATTCAAGGTACATACTGAATTTTCCCTGGTCACCGGTGGCAATTAATTCTTTTCCAATAATGCCTGCTCTCATCATCACAGCAGTGAGTACAAATAATAAAATAATGCCACCAATTGTGATCAGTTTATGATTTAATACCCACGATAATTTTCTTCCATACCAATTGATGAAACGCGTTAGCTGTTCTTCAAACCAAAGTAAAAAGCGATTGAAAAAATTGGTGGGTTTCATGTCTTCCGCTTTGCCAATACGTGAAGCGAGCCACGGCGTAAGTGTAAACCCTACCAACAAACTGGTAAGCGTGGAAGTGATTACTACCACAGAAAATTGCTTCAACATATCTGCTACAAAAACCTGTAAAAAAAGAATTGGCAAAAAAACAACGACATCTACAAGAGTAATGGAAACGGCTGCGAAACCTATTTCCATTCTTCCGTCTAAAGCCGCGTCACGCTTATTTTTTTTCATGTCCAAATGCCGCTGAATATTTTCCAGAACCACCGTCGCATCATCAACGAGGATACCAATGATCAGTGACATCGCAAGAAGTGTCATAAGGTTGAGTGTATAGCCGAACATCCACATGACAGCAAACGCCGTGATTAACGAAGTGGGAATCGCAACCAAAACGATAAAAGAATTTCTGATGCTGCGCAAAAACAAAAGCATCACCAACGAAACTAATATCACTGCTAGGGTTAAATCAAATACCACTGAATTCACGGCGGCAATGGTATTATTGGTGCTATCATCCGCAATCGCGAAATGTACATTTTCCGATTGATTTTGTTGTTCAATAGATCTCAATTTTGCATGCACCGCTTTGGATACATCTACCGCATTGGCGTCACCCTGTTTTTTCAAAAGCATTCCAATTCCGTTTTTTCCATTGTACCTGTTTACGGAATAAATTTCCCTGATGCCGTCTGTTACTGTGGCTACATCCTTTACATATACAGGACTTCCGGGCGCAGGCATCGCTATTTGTACATTTTTAATATCGTCAATATTTGAAAATTTCCCCGTCAAACGCACTGAATTACTTACCTTATCGGATTGAACTTTTCCCGCCGGAATATCAACACCACTTTTGTTGATAGCCTCCGAAACCTGCATCAGTGAAATGCCATACAACTTTAATTTTTCCTGGTCCACCTTCACCTGTATCTCTCTTTCTTCTCCACCTAAGAGTGTGATTTCCGCCACGCCTTTTATTTGCTGTAGTTGTGGCAGATAATCATCTTTCATCTTTTGATAAAATTCCGTTGCTGGTAAATTGCTCGTAGCGCTGATCTGCATGATCGGCAAATCATTCGGCGACACTTTACTCATCTCAGGATTCTTTACATCCGCCGGCAAATCTTTCCGGATGTTATCAATATAGCGCTGGGCATCCTGCATGGTCTTGTCCAAATCAGTACCGTATTTCATGTTGGCAATGATCACCGACGCATTGGGCAATGATTTGGTAACCATATAGTCCACCCCTTCCAGGTTGGAAAGTGCATCTTCAATTTTTTTGGAAACAGAGTTTTCTACCTCTTCCGGTTCGGCGCCGGGATAAATCGTTTTTATTACGACCACAGGCTGATTAAAATCCGGCATTAATTCATAGCTCAGATTTTTAAACCCGATAATACCGAGCAAGGTAAAAAGCCCGAAAAGGACGATGATGAGAGAGGGGCGCTTTATGGATAGTTGTGTTATATTCATTTTAATTACGAATTAAAAATTACGAATTACGAGTTCAGATACGATTCGGGACGCTAAGAGATGGCCTTTCTGCAAGAGCAGGTGGCCTTAACGATTCGAATTATTCTTGCTCGCGATTTTTAGACTTCATTGTTATCTGAATCTTTCCAATGATTTTACAGATTTCTTCCGCATCATTGAAAAGACTTTCAAATTCTTTATCATTCAAATAGTTTGTTTTATTTAAAAGTTTTAGCCAATAAATACTTTCCCGCGCTTCTTTATAGGCAATTCCAAGCCTGCTCAAAAAATCCTTTTCTGACAAGCCACCAATTGCTTCTTCCACATTTGCACCAATACTGGTTCCGGAACGTAATAACTGTTTGGACAGAACAAATTCTTTCTTATCCCCTATCAGGTATTTGTACAAATTCACTATTCTAATTGCAAATGCAAATGACTTCTCCTGTATAATGTTATTACTTTTCATGCTCTTATATTTTTAGTTTTTAATTTTTAATTCGTAATTCGTAATTCTTAATTTTTAATTCTTAATTGACACCGCTGCTCCGTTTGATAAATTGATAAACCCTCCTGTAACAATGATGTCTCCTGCATTCAGGCCATCTTTAACTACTACTTCATTTGCCAATCGCTGCGCAATAGAAATGCTTTGAAGCAGGGCTTTATTATTTTTTACGACATACACTTTGGGCTCAATGTCAGAACCGATAATTGCGGAAGATGGAATTACCAAAGCGTCACTCTTCTGGGTTTGTGCGACCAGCACTTTTCCAAACATGCCTGATTTTAATTTCAGATCAGAGGAATTATTTATTAAAAACTGAACAGGAAAACTATTGGCCTGATTGCCTTTACTTCCAACCAATATAGCTTTTCCTGAAAAGTCTAAATCGCTGTAGGCATCTGCCTTTACGGGGTAATTCTGATTTAATTTAAAATAGTGTAAGTCATTTTCGGGCACGCTAACGGTGAAGCGTAAACGCGAAATATCTGTAATCTGAAGCAGTGGCATTCCCGGGGCTGCAAATGCGCCCACTTCTGCAAACTTCATGGTAACGATTCCTGCGAATGGCGCAGTAATATTTGTTTTCGAAATTTGTTCCCGGATTGTATTGCGCTGTACTCTTGCTGCCTTTAAGGCCAGTTGCGCTTTTTCTAACTGCACACCTTGTATGGCGTCAGCTTTGGTCAGAATCGTGTAACGGTTTACATCCGTTTCCAGGCCTTCTATTTGGACAGAAACTGACTGAAGCTGTAATTTTAATAAGGCATCATCAATTTTTATCAACGGCTGGCCTTTCCTGACATAGCTTCCTGCATCCACAAAAATTGCCTGGATCTTACCCTGTGTTTCAGCGCCAAGCTTGACTTCTTTATCAGGCTCAAAAGCGCCTGTAAAATATTGCTGCGCATCAACAGGCTGAAGCTGCAACGTGTCTGCCTGGACATTTACAGGCGCTTCTTTGTCGTAATGATAAATCTTACTTTGAGCGGTCTCCTTGTTTCTTTTCAAAAAGAAAACCACAGCAGCTAAGATCACCAGCGTGATGAGTATGTAAACTATCTTTTTCATGACACATGTTTATTTCAATTCTTAATTTTTAATTCTTAATTCTTAATTCTTAATTCTTAATACTTTCCTCAAATCGTCCAGCCGCTTGCCCTACCTCTTTCCATCGCTTAGCGTCCCGACCGTAATTCGTAATTTTTAATTCGTAATTGATTACAAACTTTTTTCAATTCCAAATCCGCTTTCAAATAATTCACTATCGCAGCGATATTACTTTGCTGCACTTCACGTAACGAGTTGTCGGCTATCAGCACATCATTCAAAGAGGCCAATCCCTCTTTTTGCTGCATTAGCGTTTGCTCATAAATCAATTGTGCTTGCTGAATCTGCATTTCTGTCAATGCAATTGATTTTTGAGCGGTGTTTCTCTCATTCAGCGCATTGGCAACCTGCATGTTGTTTTGTTCTGTCACCAGCACTTGCTGCAATTCATTATTTTGAATTTCTATTTTTTTCTGAACCTGTTTTTTCTTCAAAATATTTCCGTCAAAAAGTGTGTAGGTCAATTGAATTCCTGCAAAGCCGATAGGGTGAAACTTCAAAAAATTACCCGGCTTTTTATCGTATCCAAAACCATTGACCCCATAAGTGCTGAACAGCGCCACGGTAGGTAAAGAGGATTTTTTCAGCGTGTTCAATTCATTTCTCAAAAGACGATTTTGAGTAGCCGCAATTTGAAAATCCAGTGATGGATTCCTGCTATAATTTCCATCGGGTTTATAAATAATTTCTTTGGAAATTTCGATTTCCCTGGCGGGAGAAATGCCCATTGAAAATTTAAGCGCCTGCATTACTTGTTCCCGTTTACTTTCAACGATTGCCTTTTGTGTATTGAGCTGATCAGCCAGAAGTGCCACCTTATTGACATCTGTTCCTTTGGCCATCAATTGTTCTTTAAGTAATTGCATGACGCGTAATAATTTTTGCGTGTTTACAAGATTGCTGTCAATGAATAAAACCTGGTGATTTAAAACCTGTGCATTGTAATAGAGGTTGGAAATCTCATAATAAATTTGTTCTTCTGATTTTTTCAATTGCAATTCACTCAGCTCAGTAGCAATTTCTGTGGATTGGATAGCGCCTTTAATTTGTGGATTATACAAGGGAAGTGTAAGCTGAAGATTGGCATTGATATTATGTGGTACGCCAAACTGCACTTCTTTGTATTTACCCCGCGGCCCGCCAAACAGCGACATGGGCATAAACTGGTAGGGAAGATTGGTGAAATACCTGTAATCCGCATTCGAAGTTACTTTCGGCAACAGGTTTCCTTTTGCTTCTTCCTGTTTCTGATTCCCAATCTCTATATTATTTCTTTGAATCTGCAGATTCTTATTATACACTTGCGCCGTATCAATACATTGCCCCAGCGTCCAGACCTGGGCTGACGAAAACTGGCTTATTCCTGACAGTAAAAGAATAAATATCAGGATTTTTAATCTTTCATAGTGAGTACTTACTAACATTTTTTAATAATTTTTTTTTATTCGTGTTACTTATTACTTTTTGAAATATAAGAGAATGAAATAAATGCAAAAGCCACGGTCAAAAGCGTTCTGAATGTCATAGCTGCAACAGTTTTATGTTCGTAAATGCCTCCTGAATAAATGTGAATGCCTAAACCGATAAATGCAATAACAAGAACCGCTACAGAGAGATTCAATACCATTGTAGTCCATTTTTTCCGTGCGAAAAAACCATACGCTGCGGCGAGATAAAGAAAAGCGCATATAAAATTGGCCACCACTACAAACAAAACATAATTGCCTTCTTTCTCTCTTATATCGAATAAACCGAAAATCACAGACGTGCTCATGAAAAGCGTAACAATACCCAACAACGCGATCACTGCCCCGGTTATATTTATAATTAATTTCTGTTTCATTTGTCTTTATTATGAGTTACCAATCAATTTTGCTTTTGAATCATTTTTAAAATTCCATTCAAAACGCTATTTCCATCTTTAATTAAGTCGGATGTGTGGCCGGAAATTTTCCATTTCAAAACAGTAATACGCATACTGCCAAGAATGATAGTTGCCAAAGTGGAATGCCCTACTAAATTGCTGATAGAACCATCATCCTGCCCTTCTTTAATAATGCTGTCAATTAAGTCGTGCATCATATCCATAAGGTCTGAAACGGTTGACGACAATTTTTTATTGAAACGAAAAATGCCTTCTGAGAAAATCACGCTGACAATGGCAGGCTTTTGTGTAAATGCTTTTAGTTGGGAAGAAAAAACGCCACGCAATCTTTCTACCGGTGTTTTTCCTTCTTTTGAAATAATATCCATCACACGCTGGCTCATTTCCTGCATAAAATAAGTAAGAAGCCCGAGCATGATTTCATTTTTACTTTTGAAATGCCGGTATAAGGCCGCTTCGGAAACGCCAATATCGGATGCCAGGGTTTTAATAGTCAATTCCTGTATTCCATAATGATCTATGCGCTGCGTGGCCGCTTCCATGATTTCAATTTGCCTGCCTGAAAAATTAATTCGTTTCATTTTTGATTAATTGTTAGTAAGTACTTACTGACGCAAAAGTAATCCTAAATTTTAAACCAGCAAATAAGTTATCCATTTCCCCGTTATTTTAACAAAATGCAATCGGCATCCAGGTAAATTTCTTCTCTCTCGCATTTGAAGAAAATTAAATGATGTATTTGAAAATAATGCCAACTTTACATCAGAATCCTATTGAAACAGACCAGATTTTTCCAGATCATCAATTTAAAACATTAAACAATGAAGAGCTGGCAGATGGTCGTGGTGGGGATTATAATTGTGTTTATGCTCCTTTTAATCGTGCTGTTATTTATAGTATAGATCCCCGCATACAAATTATTATCTTACTGTCGTTGTAAACGAGGGGGTGAGAGATTTGATTGAATATCGGGGAAGGAAGGGGGTGTTGTAGATTCCGAACCATGTGACCCACCATTCCGAACCATGTGACCCACCATTCCGGTGATGTTGACCCACCCCTTTTTTAGAAAAATAAATTGCA
>JBIQMJ010000243.1:3077-7058 GCA_044463445.1 Segetibacter koreensis | reverse complement strand
TTTCAAAAATGAGCTGGTGATACTTGATTTCTGGAGTACCTGGTGTGTTCCCTGCGTTAAAGCCATGCCCGAATTTGAAGTGCTGCAGCGGCAGTTTAAAGGGAAGGTGCAGTTTGTGTTGACTACCCCACAGGAAAAGGGCAAAATAGAAAAGTTCCTTTCTATGAAAAAAATAGGGTTGCCATGCTTTGTGGAAGACAAAGAGCTTCCGCTTTATTTTCCTCATAACTCGGTGCCTCACGAGGTATGGATTAAAAATGGAACCGTAATAGCTGTTACTTATGCAGAGGAGGTAACGAAAGAGAATATACAAAAGGTGCTTGATGGCGAAGAGGTGCATTTCGTTGAAAAAAAAGCCAATTTCGACTATGATATTTTGCAGCCTTTGCTGGTAGACGGCAACGGTGGCACCGCAAATGATCTCCTGTATCACTCGGTGATCACCGGCTATCTTGATGGAATAAGCGGTGGAGGCGGTGTATTAACCGACAGCCTGAACCGGTATAAGATAAGAGTAATTGACGGTAGTATTGCACGTCTGTATGCAACGGCTGCCGAACAGCACAACCTTGATTTTGGTTCTTTCAATCGTACATTGATAGAAGCGGATAACCCGGAAACAATTTTGCCATCAGCCGAGCCGGAATACAATCTCCCGGTAAGAAGCTACTTCTATTCTTATGAATTGGTGATACCATCAGCAGCCAAAGCCGAGGCAGGGCGATTTATGATGGAAGATCTTAACCGTTTTTTTGGAGGTGTGTATCACATCACAGGCAGCATAGAAACGATAAAAACAAAATGCTGGGTTCTGAGGAAGATGGATAAAAGCGTAAATCTAACTTCAAAAGGAGGGCCATCAAAAATAGCGCAGGAAGGCACCATTGAAGTATGGCATAATGCACCTTTTTCAGATTTTTTTCGCACTATCAGTTTCATTTATCAAAAGCAACCCTATCCTTTTGTCGACAAAACAGGAATCGAGGATAATATTGACATCAGTCTACCACTTAACCTGCCCGATGTTGCCGCTCTCCGCTCCTACTTAATCAAATACGGGCTACTGCTATCACCTGAAGATTGTGAAATCCCAATGCTTGTAATTAAAAACAATTATTAATCTAAAACTATGTTTATGAAAAAAGCAACTTTATTTTTCTTTTGGCTTTGTATGGGAAGCGCCGGCTTCGCACAACAAAGAACCGTAGCAGGTATTATATCGACCGAAAGCGGGAAGCCCATAAGCGGCGCTACCATTTCAGTAAAAGAATACAATGAATTTGCCGTATCAGATACAGCAGGCATTTTCGTACTAATGGTGCCAGCCAAAGCGGTTATCGTTCACGTAACCCATATTGGGTTTGTCGCGCAAACATTTACGGTAGGAAAGAGCCAAAACGACCTACAGGTATATCTTAAGCAGGATGAATCAGTGCTGCAAAACGTGATCGTTTCTACCGGCTATGAGAACATTCCTAAGGAGCGGGCCACCGGCTCATTTACCAGCATCAATAACGCCTTGTTGAACAGGAACGTAAGCACAGATGTATTGAGCCACCTTGAAAATGTAAGTAACGGCCTCCTGTTTGACCACCGCAATAATGGCCAGCCGGTGTTGAGTATCCGTGGCCAAAGCACCATATTGTCCAACGCTGCCCCCCTGATAGTGGTAGACAATTTTCCTTACGAAGGAGATATCAATAATCTTAATCCGAATGATATTGAAAATGTAACGATCTTAAAAGATGCGGCAGCAGCATCGATCTGGGGATCACGCGCAGGAAATGGCGTTATCGTCATTACGACCAAAAAGGGCCCGCGCAGTCAACCGCTTCAACTGGAACTCAACAGTAATATTACGATTGGCGACAAGTCCAACCTGTATTATAACCGCAATTTTCTTAATTCGCCGGATTTTATTGACGTTGAAAAAATGCTTTTTAACAAAGGTTATTATTCCTGGCAGGAGGGTTATGCAGATCAAACGCTTTCGCCCGTAGTGCAATTGCTGATTGCCAAAAGAGACGGAAAGATCACCCCCGATGATGCAGAAGCCCGCATCAATGCACTTAAACAAATTGACGTAAGAAAAGATATTTCAAAATACTTCTATCAAGAAAGCGTGAACCAGCAGTATGCGCTTTCGCTGAGTGGCGGACAACCAAAACTCAGCTACTTTTTCTCAGGCGGCTTTGACAATAATAAAGACAACCTGGTACGTAACGGTTTAAGCAGAGTAACGTTGCATTCAGCCACTACCTATCATCCTGTTACACCGCTTGACATAAATATAGGCATAACCTATACCAACCGTACCCAAAAAGAAAATAATACCGGTGCTGCACAGATTAATAGCGGAGGAGGTAAAGGACTTTATCCTTACGCCCGGATTGCAGATGCCAGCGGGAAGGCACTGCCCGTAATAAGGGACTATAGCAGCGATTATGTAGCTGCGGCCGATAGTAATGGCCTTATGGATTGGAACTACCGGCCCTTACAGGATCTCAGAAATGCGGATTATACTTTTAATACAGAAGATACGCGGCTCAATACCGGTATCACGTATCACTTTAAAAAGTGGCTGAACCTGGAAGCGCTTTATCAATACGAGCATCAAATTTTAACTGTGAACAATCTTCAAAATGTAGAGATGTATTATGTAAGAAATCTTATTAATCAATTTGCATGGAATGATGGTTCCGGTGTCAACTTTGCCATTCCAAAGGGTAGTATTCTTGATCATGCAGTGACGTCAACCGTCTCTCATTCAGGAAGGTTGCAACTGAATATTGATAAAAGCTGGGGTTCAAAAAATGAAATAACTGCATTGGCCGGCGCTGAAATGCGGCAGGCCATTGTTTCGGGGTTGGGCGCAAGATTATATGGCTATGACGATGACCTTGCCACTGCGGTACCTGTTAATCTCAAAGATCAATTACCGGTTAATCCTTATGGCTATACACAACAAATCCCTTCCAACGCTTTGATCACCGGCCTCACCGACAGGAACATTTCTTATTTTGCGAATGCTTCCTACAGCTATAACAAAAAGTATATACTAACCGCAAGTGCCAGGAAAGATGAATCCAATCTTTTCGGCGTAAATGCCAATCAAAAGGGCGTGCCTTTGTGGTCCGCAGGAATTGCATGGATAGCGAGCTCAGAGAAGATTTATCCTTTTGCCTCATGGTTGCCCTATGTAAAAGTCAGAATTACCAATGGCGTTAATGGCAATGTAAACAAATCACTCACTGCCTATACCACTGCTTCGTACAGCACTGATTACTATACCGGCCTGCAACAATTGCAGATATTAACGCCACCTAACGCCAATCTGAGTTGGGAAAAAATAAATATAGTCAACCTGGGCATCGATTTTGAAAGCAATAATAACGTACTATCGGGCAGCCTTGAATACTATCATAAAAAAGGAATGAACCTTATAGGGAGCGCCCCACTGGACCCTACGGCAGGATTCAATGTGGCAGGAAGAACCAATTTTACCGGCAACAATGCCGATATGAAGGGGCATGGTTTTGATATCCAGCTTGCGCTTAATGTGCGCTTTGGCAAAATAAAGTGGACAAGTGTTTTTTTGTTTAACTACACTACCGATAAAATAACCAAATTCGATTATCAAAGTACTGTTTACGATTATCTGTCTGATTACCCTTCGCCTATGGTTGGTAAGCCCCGTTTCGGCATTTACAGCTTCAAATGGGCGGGCCTTGACCCTGCAACCGGAGATCCACAGGTGTACATAGGCAAGAGTGTTACCAAAGATTATGCTACTATAAGCTATGATGCCACTCCGGCTGACCTCGTATACAACGGCCCTTCATTGCCACCTTATTTTGGCTCATGGCGCAATACGTTTAGTATTTCCGGAGTTTCAATCGGCTGCAACATTACTTATAAGCTGGGATATTATTTTAAACGCTCTTCTATCAATTACGTATCGTTGTTTGACCATTGGGCAGG
>JBIQMJ010000243.1:0-3067 GCA_044463445.1 Segetibacter koreensis | reverse complement strand
TAAAAACAGGTGGCAACAACCGGGGGATGAAAAGACAACACAAGTGCCTTCAATGCCTGCTTCACCGGATAACAGCCGGGATTTGGTTTATAGTAATTCCTCCGTGCTGGTTGAAAAGGGCGACCACATCCGGCTGCAGGATATCAACTTGAGTTACCGTTTTAATAAGGCAAATAACCACTGGTTGCCATTTAACAGCTTATCCGTATATGGTTACATCAATAATATAGGCATTCTATGGAGGGCCAATCATTATAATATTGACCCCGACTATGTATTTCAGCCTTATCCGCCATCAAAAACTTATTCTATCGGCATTTCCATTCAATTTTAAAAAACTGAAGATCATGAAACTAAAATATTATTTCCTGTTGCCGGTATTAGCTGTACAGGTGTCCTGTAAAAAAGATTTCCTGGAAGCGAAACCGGACAAAACGCTGGTGGTACCAACTACCCTGAAAGACTTTCAGGCCCTGCTCGACAATACAGATGTTATGAATTCATGGATGCCTTATCTTGGAGAAATTGGAAGCGACGATTATTATCTTCAGGACGATACCTGGAAAGCCTTCACGTATCCTCCCGAAAAGAACGGTTACATCTGGGCGAAGGAAATTTATGAAGGCAATTCTTCTCCGGATTGGGAAAATATGTACAGGATTGTATTTTATGCCAACAACGTTCTGGAAGGATTGGGAAAGACTGATAGTACAGATAATCCCGGTACTTATAATGAGATTAAAGGAAGTGCGCTGTTTTTCAGGGCCTACGCCTTTTATCAATTGTCGCAGCTTTTTTGTGAACCTTATTTGGCTACTTCGTCTAATGATGGATTGGGCATCCCACTGCGCTTACATTCTGACATCAACCTCCCAACAGTACGTGCAACCATTAAAAATACCTATTCACAAATCCTCGAAGATCTTTCAGAAGCAGCTCCCCTTTTACCGGTTAAAGTGGTGGTTAAAACGAGGCCGGATAAAACTGCAGCTTATGCAATGTTATCAAAAGTGTACCTGTTGATGCAGGATTATCCCCATTCTTTATCCTATGCTGATTCTGCTTTAGCCCAGGGAGTAAATAGCCTGGTAGACCTTAATGGCGTGAACAGCCTCGCGCCTTACCCGATGGAACAATATAACCCGGAAGTGATTTTTGAAACGACACTCAATTATTCAAGCAATATTTCTCCGTGGTGTATTAATATAGACTCTGTCCTTCTTGAATCCTATAGCGAAAATGATATCCGCAAAGTTGCCTGGTTCACAAAAAGTGATGATCGTGTTATTTTCAAAGGGAACTATAGCGGTTCATCTTTTTATTATTTCAGCGGACTTGCTCTGGACGAAATTTATTTAAATAAAGCAGAATGCCTGGTCAGAACGGGAAAAATCCAGGAAGGCCTGGATGTCTTAAACAGTTTCCTGATTAAAAGATACAGGACAGGCACCTTTTTACCCATAGTTGATTCAGATGCAGCCGATGCTCTTCAATTGATTGTCCGGGAAAGAAGAAAAGAATTGTTATTCAGGGGAATACGCTGGAGTGATTTAAGAAGATTGAACCTTGAACCTGCCACGGCCACAACATTAAAAAGGGTCGTTAACGGTAAGAGTTATGAATTGCTTCCTAATAGCGCTAACTATACTTTACCCATAGAGGATCAAGTAATCCAGTTAACCCATATTGAACAGAATTACAGGGAGTAAGATTGAATCCATATCAAAGTTTGAAAAGCTACAAAAAAGGCTGCCTTTAAAAGAGGCAGCCTTGTCTTTAAAATGCCGGTTTTGTACCTAGTTTTTGGAACGAAAATCAATTTCGGCGTTTACCTGGCTTGCTTTTACCTGCCTAACACCCCCAACAACTTCTGTCTGGCTTTCATTATATTCCCTTGCACAATCCGGTTGAATTTTTTTGGGGCACAATGGAGTAGGATCACTCACCTGTGTGGTAGTTACCTGCTGCCCGGTTGCATCCATGAGAAACCAGTAAGTAGTTTCCGTTGATTTTGGGATGGTATTCGTATTGGCTTTTGTAAATGCGCTTGCTGCTATTCCCATAACTATGGCAAGGACAGCGAAAATTGAAATTTTAATTTTTTTCATAAAAATGTTTTTAAAGTGAATAATAGTATTTGGCAGAGATTGGCTTTTAACTCAACCAAAAAGTGAAAAAATAATTGCTTACTCTGTTAAAGGTTTTCAGCTTACTTCCTTATCCGCGCGAAATATTTTTATACACGTGACTGGCTTGTTTGCACTTGATATTTTTCCTTTCTTTTTAAAACAATTCCTGCAATGCTTATCGCAATGAAGAAAAGATTAAACAGTAAATGCTCTTTCCAACTTAGCTCACTAATTACACCGCCGCAGGAGCAGGGCAATGATGTGGCCAATAAGAGCATCCCCGTTATATACGCCGTGAAAATGATCAGTAAAATAAGGGAAGCGTACAGGCCATAAAAGCGGGTATTATCCACCGTTAGTGCGCCTGCTATGCCTAATTCAACGACAGGCAACAGCCACGCCAGTATATTCTTATAGGGTGCCGTAAGGGGCACAAGTGAAAGCTGATCTTTAAAGACAGTATATTCCATAAGTTTGGCAGTTGCTGCATAAACAAATAAAAGCGTAAGAAAGAAAGAAATAACTTCTGTAAATATTTTTGATTTCATTTTGTCTTTAGAAATATTTAATGCAGAGCACAAGGTAGAGATCAAAAGATTTGCGACTGAGTGTAAAATGTTTGCAAATGAGTTGAAAATGCTCACATCTTATTTTTGCCGGCTAACCTTCAAAAGCCGGAGGTTACTGTTGAAATACCTTTCGCCATGCATGGGGTGTTTGGCCGAACTTTTTCCGGAAGGCAGTATTAAAATTGCATGTATGCTTATAGCCAAGCAGGCGGCTGATCTCTTTCAAAGGTTTCCAGGTATTTTCAAGCAGGTACTTTCCTTTATCCAGCCGCTGCTCCCTAAGGTATTGATACAATCCTTTTCCATACATTTTTTTAAATCCGGTAGTGAGTTTGGCCGCGCTAACGCCAACATGGGAGGCTATATCAG
>JBIQMJ010000242.1:0-7064 GCA_044463445.1 Segetibacter koreensis | reverse complement strand
CCTGCATTAATTCATCTTTCTTTTGCCAGCACTTTTTCTAACGGTCATCGGTATTCGTTAAATGTAAATAACATAAAAGACCTTTCAGGCAATGTGATCCCAAATGCAACTTGCCAATTTAGTTTTTATCTTCCCCAGCAATACGATATTGTAATAGATGAAATTTTTTCTGATCCTTCACCACAGGTGGGTTTGCCAAATTCTGAGTGGATTGAAATTAAAAATATTTCGGTATTCCCGATCAATATGAAAGGTTGGCGGATAAGCGATTTAACCAGCAACAGCAGTACTTTCAACGAATTTGTTTTGCAACCAGACAGCTTTTTAATTGTATGTTCTACTACAGCGGCATCGGCTTTATCCGCTTTTGGAAAAACAATGAGTGTTACCAATTTCCCTTCATTGGACAACGACGGAGATTTAATTTCGCTTGCAGATGCAAATGGAAAAACAATTCATGCAGTTCAATACTCTTCCGACTGGTATCAAAACGATTTGAAGAATGATGGCGGCTGGTCCCTGGAAATGATTGATACAAAAAAGCCTTGCTCCCCTTCTAACTGGAAAGCGGGCAAAGACAATAGTGGCGGCACTCCGGGAAGAAAAAATTCTGTAGATGGAATTAATAAAGATATGGAGGCGCTAAAAATTCTCAATGCATTCGCTCCAAATTCAAACAGCGTCACTCTTGTTTTTAATAAATTGCTTGATAGCCTGAAAGCCGCTACCGCAACGAATTACACATTTTCAAATGGTTTATCTGCAAAAAGTGCAATGGTAATTCCTCCGCTGTTCAATCAAGTAAATTTGAGTTTGAATCAAGCCATTTCAGAAGGAAAGATTTATTCGATTTCTGCAAAAAATGTGTTGGATTGTTCAGGAAATATGATTGATGTAAAAAGTTTGGCAAGATTTGGTTTGACACAAAATGCAGATACTTTTGATCTTGTGATCAATGAAATTTTATTCAACCCTCTTCCTTCAGGCGTTGATTTTATTGAGTTGTACAATCGTTCTAAAAAAATAATTGATTTGAATAAAATTTACATTGCCAACAGAAACAGCAGCAATGAAATCAATAGTCTTACCCAGATCTCAATAGAACCTTTTCTGTTTTTTCCAAAAGATTTTGTGGTGATTACCACTGAACCGTCAATTGTAAAAAGCCAATACATAACCACAAATCCTGACGCTTTTTTGAAAATGAAAACAATGCCTACTTATTCAAATGATAAAGGGTATGTAATTGTTTTAAATGCGCAAGGTGAAATTATTGATGAAGTAAATTATTCAGATAAATGGCATTTTGCGTTGATGCAAAATACGAAAGGGGTTTCTTTGGAAAGGATTGATTATAACGGTTCTTCCACCCAAAATAATTTTCATTCCGCCGCAACTTCTGCCGGATATGCTACCCCCGGTTTTAAAAATTCCCAAAATAAAATTGATGAAGAAGTTGCCGGGGAAATTTCCGTTTCTCCTGAAATATTTTCTCCTGACAATGACGGTCAGGAAGATTTTGCGACGATAAATTATAGTTTTCCGTCGCCAGGATATGTCGCCAGCATCACTATTTTCGATGCTTCCGGAAGGCCGGTTCGTTATCTTCAAAAAAATGCTCTGAGCGGCATTAAAGGCTATTATCGCTGGGATGGATTGGATGATAAAAACAAAAAATTGCCACAGGGGATTTATATTATTTATACAGAAATTTTTAATAAAGAAGGAAAGAAGAAACAATTTAAAAACACAATTGTGCTGGCAAGAAGAAATTATTGATCATTATAAAAACAAAATCATTTATGAAATATTTTTTTTCAGCAAAAGATAAAATACAATTATTTCTTTGTTTACTGTTCACGCTTTTTTCTTCGATCGTTTTTTGTCAATCAAAAGATGCAGCAGCAATCCGATATGTTTTGCAAAATCAGCAAGACTCATGGAACAAGGGCGATTTGGGAAATTATATGCAGGGTTACTGGAAAAGTGATTCTGTAATGTTTATTGGAAAATCAGGAATTACGTACGGATGGCAAAAGACTTTAGACAATTACAAAAAAGGGTATCCTGATACAGAAGCAATGGGAAAATTAACTTTTTCGCTTCTTGAAATGAAGCCCATCTCATCAGCGTATTATTTTGTAGTTGGCAAATGGCATTTACAAAGAACAGCCGGTGACCTCCAGGGAATCTTCACTTTATTATTAAAAAAAATAAACGGCAAATGGTTGATAGCAGCGGATCACAGCAGTTGATTCCAACAATTTTAAGGAATTAAAAAATCGTTGAAATCCGCGCTGTCTCCATAAAAAACATTGAAGTCAACCGGTGCATTGATTCCATCTACACGACCTTTTTCGCTGTGTTGCCAAAAAATCCAATTGCGTTCAATATGGGGTTTTTCCGGCTGCAAATAATGAGCGATCCACAAAGGATATTCTTCAAATCCTGATCGAAAATATCGTTCATAAAAATTGATGTTGGTGTAAATGATTGGTTTAACACCATAATGCTGTTCCACTTCGTCCAACCATATCTTCACATTTTTTTGCATCTCTGCAACAGAAACCCCAAGGCTTTTTTCAACATCCAAAACAGGCGGTAAATCGCCTGTTTTCAAATTGACAATTTGGATAAAGTTGTCTGCCTGTTTTTTGGCGCTCCTGGTTACAATAAAAAAATGATAGGCGCCCTTTGGAATATGCTGCTCTTCGGCTTTCACCCAATTTGTCCGGAACTGATCATCAACAATACTGGTTCCTTCAGTCGCTTTTATAAAAGCAAAACCAATTTTGATTCCATTGTCTTCCATGTCTTTGACTTCTTTCCAGTTCACTACATTTTGATATTTGCTCACATCGATTCCATGAATTTCAAAGCCATTTGGAATTTCAATCTGAAAGCCTGAATAAAAAATATGAGGTTGAGGAAATAGAATTTTGGTAAGAAAATAAATAATTACCACCAGCAGACATAGCCAAAAAAATATTTTAAAAAATGATCCGGAAGAGCGTTTCTTTTTTCGTGCCAAAGGAATTTACTTAAATTGAATGGAGTCAACTTCGTGTTACTTCATTTTTTTGCAAACTTAATATCATTCTCTTTGAGAATGACAGGAAGAGAAAATAATCTGTGTTTATACGCTTTGAATAATAATGTCCAAAGAAGTATAGAAGAATTAAAAGATTAAATTCTTTCCAAAAAACCATAAAAATATCACTGATTTAAAATATTTTTAAAAGATCTGTTTTCAAAAGGAAGTGAAAGCTGTTAAAAGACTAACTTAATTAAGTTATTGACTATTAATTTATTAGTTGAAATACTAAGGGTATAATTATTTGGTTCTTTAACGTAAATCATTTCGAATGCTTGCATTCTAAAGTTTTGTAGATTAGATTTGCATGGTTTTTGCAACATACGGTAGTTCACAAATAAAATCATTATAAAAGTTCTTATTTATTTTTAAAAAACAAACTGGTTATCCCATTTATTCAGATTATTCAGAGGCGTTTTAATACGTGAAATAATTATTTGACCTAGAAAAAATTCTTTATGAAAAATATTCGATCAAAGAGCTTATTAACGTTGATTATAATTTTTTTTATAATTGGCTTTACCACATCAGCAAAAAATATTATCAGCTTTTCAGGTGATATCAATTACTCTGATTCCACTGTTGATTCTTCTACAATAGCAAACACTTTGGTTACCAATCCCGCCAGGGTAGTTTTTCCGGTTACCCTTAAAGAGCATCGTGAAGAAAGCAAAGATTATGTAAAGCACTATGCACGTCAGCAAAGAGATTATATTATTTATATGTTTAACCGGGGGAAAAATTATTTTCCAAAAGCAGCTAAGATATTTACTGAATATGGGGTACCTCTTGAATTACAAGTTCTTCCGGCCCTTGAATCCAACTTTCATTCTGATGCAGTTTCCAAAGCCGGTGCGGTGGGTTATTGGCAATTCATGAGCGAGTTGGCGCATGATTACGGATTGCGTACCGGAAAAGTGGATGAGAGAAAAAACTTTAATAAATCAACTGTCGCTGCTGCAAAATTTTTTCGCGATCAGCTTGACCTCTTTAACGATGATCTTTTATTATCTGTTGCTGCATTCAATTGTGGAACAGGAGGAGTAAGATCTGCGATCAAAAAATCAAATGTTTCTGATCCTGATTTCTGGGATATTAAAAAATACCTTCCTACAGAAACGCGCATATTTGTTATGAAATTTATTGCACTGAATGTTATTTCTGCAAACTATAATAAATTCATTCATCACAAATTGAATTTTAATGAACCCGCTCTGGTGCAGGTAGCCTTAAAAGATTCTTCAATTTCTGACAACTCAGCCATTGCTGAAAATCCTTTGTAGTAATTGATTCATATTTAGCCGTTATCTTTGACCTATGCTACAGGTGAATTATAACGACGCCATCAATTTCTTTTCAAAACTTACCGTTCGAAGAATCTGGAATGCCACAAAAGTCTATTCAAGTTATTATATAACTCGTCTTATCAAAAGACCGATTCAATGGGGCCTGCCGGTTTCTATCTCGTTTGAGCCTACTACTTCCTGCAATTTAAAGTGCCCGGAATGTCCAAGCGGGCTCAGGCAATTTACGCGCCCCCGTGGGATGCTTAAAAAAGAATTTTTTACAAAAACCATTGATGAAATTTCCAAAGATATCCTTTACCTTATCTTTTATTTCCAGGGAGAGCCGTATCTGAATAAGAATTTTCTCGAAATGGTTTCTTACGCTTCTTCCAAAGGATTATATACGGCTACCTCCACCAACGGGCATTTTCTTTCGGATGAAATGGCAAAAAAAACAGTAGAAAGCGGGCTTGACAGGCTGATCATTTCTTTAGACGGCACCACCCAGGAAGTGTATGAACAATACCGGCGCGAAGGAAATATTGAAAAAGTAATCCAGGGTGCAAGAAATATTGTGAAATGGAAAAAGGAATTAAAAAGTAAAACCCCATTCGTTTTTTTCCAGTTTTTAGTCGTAAAACCCAATGAACACCAGGTAGAAGAAGTGAAAAAACTGGCAAAAGAAGTAGGAGTGGATGAGGTCCGTTTTAAAACGGCCCAGGTGTATGATTATGAAAATGATCCCAACCAGCTCATTCCGGAAAATGAAAAATTCAGCCGGTATAAAAAAGATAAAAAAGGAAAATACATTGCCAGGAATAAACTGCAAAACCATTGTTCCAAACTTTGGGAAGCCAATGTGATCACCTGGGATGGCAAGATAGTTCCCTGCTGTTTCGACAAAGATGCCAAACACCAGTTAGGTGATTTACAAAAACAATCTTTTAAAGAGATCTGGCAAAATGAGAATTATAAAAAATTCCGGAAAGACATTACCAAAAGCCGCAAAAACATTGACATCTGCGCCAATTGCAGCGAGGGTTTGTCCGTTTGGAAATAGCCAATATTTGTTCGTTCACTACAAAATATTTGGATAGCACGCCTTTAAAAAAGCTAAAGATTCTAAAAGTTTACAAAGCTTTAATTAGTATTTTTATTAAATGGATAGATTTAATAATCGCCTGCGGCAAATATTAATTTTAGGGGTCATAATCCTGATCGGCATTCTGATCATCCGGTATTTCTATATCTTTTTACCAGGGGTTTTGGGCTCTGTCACTTTATACATTCTGAGCAAAAAATCTTATTTTTTTCTGATCGAGAAAAAGAAATGGAGGCGGCAATGGACAGCATTATTGTACATTTTTGGTTATATCATTATTATTTGTCTTCCGGTTTACCTGGCTGTCGTGATCCTGCTTCCGAAAATTGTGGCACTTTTCAATAACCCGGTTCCATTGATTGTGGCAGTTAAAACTTTTTCAGCAAAAGTTCTTGATGCCACCGGTATTGAACTTGTCAATGGCGACAACCTGCAAACCCTTTCCAAAAACCTGGCTTCCAAAGTGCCGTTATTTTTAACCGGAACTGCCAATTTTGTAACCAATCTTCTCTTAATGTTTTTTGTATTGTATTATATGCTGATACATGGGAGAAAGATGGACGGCTACCTGGAGGAAATGATTCCTTTAAAAAACAAAAACCGGGAAATCCTGAGCGCGGAAACGGATATTATGATCAGGGCAAATGCGATAGGAATCCCGCTGCTGGCCGTTATACAAGGATTTGTTGGCGCTTTGGGATACTTTATTTTTGGAATCAAAGAGGTAGCTGTTTGGGGGTTTCTTACCGGTGTCGCTTCGTTGATTCCTATCGTGGGTACCGGAATAATCTGGGTTCCGCTAACTATCTATTTATTTGCCACGGGAAATTCATGGCAGGGAATCGGGCTCGCTATTTATTCGCTCGCCATTCTTACCAATGTAGATTATGTGGCGCGTATTACATTGCTCCGGAAAATAGGGAACGTGCATCCACTCATCACTATTTTTGGGATCATTGTGGGCGTCGGTATGTTTGGTTTCCTGGGCCTGGTATTTGGCCCTTTGCTGATCAGTTATTTTATTGTGCTGGTAAAAATTTATAGAAATGAATTTAATTCAGTTCCGATCTCTCCGTTGCATGAAGAGGAACATCCGGTAGGAATCAAAAAGAAAGAATAATGCTAATTTTTGTTCTTCTTAAGTTTTCTTAAGCGTTTATTTGAATAAAACAACATCAGTAAAAACAAAAAAACACTTAGAAAAACGCCTTCGATTACTTTACTTTCAAAAGAACTTTTTTCAATATCGAAAAGATGCCATTTTTCAAAAAGGAACGACAATGAAACACTTACGATAAAACAAACACAACTTCCTAAAAATACGGCTAATAATATTTTTTTGTTTTTCATTATATAACAGTTGAAAAGTATAAATTATGCTCTGTTTACCGATTCCTCAGATACACGCCTTTAATAACGGAAGCAGAAATTAAACCTATTACAATTGCCCCTATTAAATTTCCTATAGGCTTTTTCCACGTAAAAACGTCGTTAAAAATCACAAACTTGGTAATCATAATTAATATACTGGAGTTTTCCTAAAAGTACTAATCCGGGAATAAGCTAAGAATAATATTTTGTG
>JBIQMJ010000241.1:0-7092 GCA_044463445.1 Segetibacter koreensis | reverse complement strand
GGGCGCCATGGAGGGGCTACATTGCCTGGTGTGGAATTACCAGTTTAGTTTTTACATTATGGGAGAAATGCGTGGTGGTGATCTGATGACAGGAACCGGCGCCACAGGAACTTCTTCCCTCAATTCGCAATCGGTGATCAGCCAGGATCTTCGTGAATCCAACCCGGGTTTGTCAAGTTGGGGAGGCCTTTACAGTGCTATCTTCCAGGTAAATAATTTTATTTCACAAGTGGAAAAAGCCGATTATCTTTCTGAGCAGGACAAATCCTATTACCTGGGACAAGCCTACGGCATCCGTGCTTTTTATTACTTTAATCTTTATCGCACTTATGGAAGAGTGCCTCTTGCAAAAGAACCAACAGTTCTGACTAACACTCCGAAATCTTCAGACCAGGCGTATCTTCCCCGCGCGGCAACAGAAAAAGAAACACTCGATTTTATCAAAAGTGATCTCGATAAATCTGTTCAGGATTTCAACGGTGATTATACTTCAAAAGGCAGTAAATCCCAATGGTCACTTGGCGCCACCAATATGCTGAAAGCAAAAGTGTATTTATGGAGCGCCAAAGTAAAAACGGATGGACAAGCCCCTCAAAATGTAGCTTCCGATCTTTCTACAGCAAGAGCTGCGCTGGAAGATTTGATTCCTCATTATTCGCTGCAATCAAAGTTTGCTGATGTATTTAAATACAACAACAAAGGAAACAGTGAAATTATTTTTGCTTTAAGGTATGCTGTAGGAGAGGCTTCTAATAATTTCAGCCAGTTTGTGTACCAGGCTTCAGATCCGATGGCCAGCTTTGTAAATTCATCTGGAGGTTCATTAGTGCCAAACCGCTATCAGCCGGACGCTTCTAAAACCGGTGATCCTTTGAATCTTCTGGGTAGTGGTATCATCAGGTATGAATATCAGTATGCGCTTTTCCAGCAATATGATACTGCTTTGGATACAAGAGCAAAAGCAACATTCTTTGATATTTATAAAGCGCCGGTTGAAGACAACAAATTTGTTTTGCTTTCAAAATTCTTAGGAACCATTGACAATGGAAACCGTGTATTTGCTGATGATGTACCGGTGTTCAGGCTCGCTGAAGCCTATCTTCTTCTTGCCGAAGTTAAGAATAAACAAGGGGAAGATCCATCTGCGGAGATCAATACAATAAGAGCGCGTGCTTATGGAAATAATCCTTATCCTGAATATACAAACGGAACCTTTGAAGAAAACGAATTGGCTATTTTCAGAGAAAGACAAAAGGAACTGGTAGGAGAAGGAAAAACCTGGTATGATCTTAGAAGGATGCAGGATGCATCCGGGAATCCTTTAGCTTTCAGAACTGATCTGCCTCTGGTGGGTGTTTTAGATGCCAGCGATGCCTATAAATTGTTATGGCCGATAGACCGCGCTACACTTACTTCTGATGAAACACTTATAAATGATCAGAATCCTGGTTACCCGGGAACTTAATTTTCCATCAATAGAGGTATTGCGGATTACACTTCAATACCTCTATTTTTACCAAGGATTTTTCCAACATATTTTTTCTGATTGGTTTTGAAAGATCCACAACAAAATTTTCAGGAAGATAAATCCTGCATGATTGCATTTATTGTTGAAAAAAATATTCATGAAATTGATTGTCCCGGTTAAAAAATATTTATTTTTTCTCAGTTTACTATTGCTCATTCTTAGCGGTTTTGAAATAAAAGCCCAGCCTGCTCTCATTCCACTTCCACAGAATGTTCAATGGAAACATGAAAAGTTTGAGTTGAGTCAATACAAAGCGATTGTCATCACTGATTTTTCTTTAAAGGAATCAGCATCCATTCTTCAAAAAATAGCAGGAATACATTCAACAATTGTGATTGCTTCAAAAGGCGCGTCTTCAGGCATAGAGCTGAAGCTGGACAAGATCAATTCGCCTTCTATTCACGAAGAAGCGTATCAGCTTAGTGTTTCAAAAAATAAGATCTCTTTATCTGCCAATACACTTCATGGTATCTTCAATGGCTTGCAAACGCTAAGACAATTAATAGAAAATAAAAAAACAATTGCAGCCTGTGAAATTAAAGACTGGCCTGCATTTCAGTGGCGCGGTTATATGGTGGATGTGGGAAGGAATTATCAGTCGGTTGAATTATTAAAGCAGCAGATTGATGTAATGTCGCATTATAAACTAAATGTTTTCCATTTTCATCCAACTGAAGATATTGCCTGGAGAATTGCGATCAAAAAATATCCGCAGCTTACCGAAGCAAAAAATATGATTCGTGATAAAGGGAAATTTTATAGCGAAAAAGACATCAAAGATTTGATCCAATATTGCCATGACCGCTTCATCACTTTTGTTCCTGAAATAGATATGCCGGGCCACAGCGCTGCATTTACAAGGGCATTTGGTTTTGACATGCAAAGTGAAAAAGGTGTTGAAATTGTAAAAGAAATTATTACTGAATTTAATAGCACGTATCATCTTCCTTATTTGCATATTGGTGCAGATGAAGTGAGATTTACGAATAAAAATTTTCTTCCTGAGATCACTGATTTGATTCATCAGCAGGGAAAACAAACTATCGGCTGGCATCCGGGCGGGAATTATGATGATTCAACCATCCGGCAAATGTGGGAAAGCGGAGGAATGGACAATTCAAATGCGCGCTACATCGATTCACGAAGCTTGTATCTGAATCACATGGATCCGGAGGAAAGCGTGGTGAGCATCTTTGAAAGGCAACTTTGCGATACTACTCACGGAGATAAAAAAAAGTTGGGCGGTGAAATTTGTTTGTGGAATGATCGTCGCGCAGCTAATGAAAGCGATTTGCTTCGAATGAATCCTGTTTATCCTGCAATGCTTGCCTTTGCTGAAAGATCGTGGCGGGGCGGCGGTTTTAAAGGTGTGGTAGTAAATATCGGAACAGATTCTTTAAGAGTAAATGCTTTCAGAGAATTTGAAACGAGGCTGATTAATCACAAGCATTTGTATTTTGAAAATATTTCTTTTCCTTACGTTCGTCAAAGTACACTTCATTGGAAGTTATTCGGCCCCTTTGAAAATGAGGGGGATCTGAAAAAATCATTTTGGCCTGAAGAAAAAAATATTTCTCTCAGCGATTCTGTCGCTGATTTGGAAGCCACCGGCGCTACCATTTATCTACGTCATTGGTGGTACCCGGTGCACACTTCATGGCTTCAGGATCCAAAAGAAAATACTACCTGGTATGCGTACACGAAAATATGGAAAAGCCGCGATATGACAGGTTTTATGTGGATTGGATTTAATGATTTTTCCCGTTCTACAGCTACTATTACAGCTAATGAAGGCTCGTGGGATACCCGGGAAAGTGAAATTTGGCTGAATGCCCGCCTGAATGACGAAGTCGGGCAGGGAAATATCATCGCTCCGCCACATTGGAAAAATGCAGGAAAAGGAAATTCTGAATTGCCGCTTGTGGACGAAGGGTATTCCTATCGTGCACCAACGAAAGTGCATTTTAAAAAAGGGTGGAACACCATTTTAATAAAATTGCCGGTGAAAAGTTTCAAAGGAAAAGATTGGCAAAACCCTGTAAAGTGGATGTTTACTGCTATTCCGGTGAAGAAAGGAAGTGGGATCAATTGGGATGCAGAGAATTTGAAAGACAATAATTGAATCAATAGTAAACAAAGAAATAAAGTTTTTTTAGACCTTATAGTAAAATAACAAACGATAATGAAAATAGAACATTTGCAAGGGCTAATTGCCGCTCCCTTTACTCCAATGACAAAAGACGGTTCGCTAAATGCAGATTTAATTCCTTCCTACTATCAATTTCTAAAACAAAATAAAGTAACCGGTGCTTTCATTTGTGGCTCAACAGGGGAAGGGGTTTCAATGACCGTGCAGGAGAAAAAAGATTGCACAAAAGCGTGGGCAGATTGTACAAAAGGGGATTCAGATTTTAAAGTGATGTTGCTGTTGGGTGGCACCTGCATTGCTGATTGCATTGAACTGGCAAAGTTCGCCCGGGAAAAGGGCATATATGCAGTTTCGTTTACCGCTCCATTTTATTTTAAACCTGCTAATGTAGAAATGCTTGCAGCAAGCTGCAAAAAAATCGCTGATACAGTCCCCGACATGCCATTTTATTATTACCATATTCCGGTGTTGAACGGAGTTGGTTTTCCTATGATTGATCTGTTGAAAAATGTGGCAGGAAAGATTCCAAACTTTGCAGGAATCAAATATACTCATGAAGATTTTATGGATTTTCTTTCCTGCCTGCATCTTGAAAATGGTAAGTACGATATGCTTTGGGGTCGTGATGAAAATATGTTATCGGCATTGGCTGTTGGCGCAAAAGGGGCTGTAGGCAGTACTTTCAATTATGCTGCTCCGCTTTATTATGATTTGATTGATGCATTCAATAAAAATGATTTGAAGAAAGCGCAAGCCTTGCAACAACAATCGATCGACATGATTTATTTGTTGGGTAAATATGGCGGCATTGCAACCGGTAAAGCTTATATGAAATTGGTGGGTGTTGATTGTGGTGAATTCCGCTTACCGGTAAAGAATATGAGCAGCGAACAATTTGAGTTATTTAAAAAAGATGTGGAACAATTAAATTTCAGTACTTTTTGCTCCACTAAACCATGATGAAAAATGATTCGCTTAATTGCTTTTCTAATTTCAATTTTTACACTGATGTTTCTTGATTCATCCGCGCAAATGCCCGTGCTTACTATATCCTGGAAAAAAATTGCTATTGTGCCTTCATCGAATGAAAACCAAAGATCACTAGGACTTGCGGGTGCAATTAATGGTGTAAATAATGATGTGTTGATTGTTGCAGGCGGCTCTAATTTTCCTAAAGGCCTGCCATGGGAAGGAGGAAAGAAAGTTTATTACGATAATATTTTTGTTTTGACGAAAAAAGGAAATGAATATTGCTGGAATAAAAATGTAAAATCTGTTTTGCCCCAACCAATAGCTTATTGTGGAATTACATCAACTCCGTCTGGGATTGTTTATGCAGGCGGTGAAAATGAAAATGGAATTTCCGATAAATGCTTTTTAATAAAATGGAATCCGATAGAAAGTTCGGTTGAGGTAAAACCTTTGCCTGATCTGCCTTTGCCATTAACAAACGTGGCTGCTACAGACATTGATAATGTAGTTTATGCTGTTGGGGGGGATGAACTAAAGAATTCTTCCAATAATTTTTTTTCTTTGAATTTAAAAGATAAAAATCTTCAATGGAAGAAACTTCCATGCCTCCCAATCGCTTTGGCAAATGCTACGGCCATTGCGCAAAATTCAAAATCAGGAGAAAAGATTTTCTTAATTGGAGGAAGGTCTAAAACATCATCCGGCATCAGTGATTTACACAACACAGTATTCGCTTTTGACATCCAAAAAAATAAATGGAAAAAATGCGCTGATATTTCAGATGGTGTTCATACAACTCATCTCTCCGCTGCCGGTGGAGTGGCTTTGGATAATGATGAAATTTTAATAACAGGCTTTGATAATGGTAAAACATTTCATAAAATTGAAACATTAATTTCAAAGATTTCGAAAGCAAAAACACCGGAAAAAAAACGAAAACTGACAGAAGAAAAAAACAATTTAAGTATACATCATAATGGTTTTGAAAAAAGTTTATTGCTCTACAATACTAACGATGATGCATGGACGAAAATCGGTGAATTGCCTTTCCCCGCGCATGTTACAACCACTGATGTAAAATGGGGAAATAAAATAGTTATTTCAAACGGAGAAATAAAACCAGGCGTGAGAACGCCTGAGGTTTGGGTGGGTAAAATAGAAGTAACTGGTAAGTAAAAATTTACCAACCATCGGATGGTTGACAAGTTGTGATTGCAAAATAAAATCATGAAAGAAAACAAAAGCTATAAATGGATCGTAGTGGCGCTGCTTTGGATGGTGGCTTTGCTCAATTACCTCGACAGGCAAATGTTGGCAACGATGCGTCCTTCCATGCAAATAGATATTCATGAATTGCAATCGGCTACCAACTTTGGTTACCTGATGGGAATATTCCTCTGGGTGTATGGTTTTATGAGTTCCGTTTCGGGAATCATTGCTGATAAAGTAAACAGGAAATGGCTGATCGTAGGAAGTTTATTTGTCTGGTCAGCGGTTACTTACGGAATGGGACTTGCAACCACTTATCAGCAGGTGTATTGGCTTCGGGCGTTGATGGGTGTAAGTGAAGCCTTGTACATTCCGGCAGGATTATCATTGATTGCAGATTTTCATACTGACAAAACAAGATCACTTGCGATTGGTATTCACATGACTGGATTGTATGTAGGGCAGGCTCTTGGCGGCTTCGGGGCTACCATTGCCGCTGCTTACACCTGGCATTTCACCTTCCATTCTTTCGGGATTATCGGCATCGCTTATTCGATTATTTTAATTCTTTTTTTAAGAGAGAAAAAAGACAAACATCCGGCAGAAGATAAAATGTTGGTAAAAGAAAAGGCCCCGGTTTTCAAAGGACTTGCCCTTTTATTTTCTAATATTTCTTTCTGGATCATACTTTTTTATTTTGCTGTTCCAAGCCTGCCAGGCTGGGCTACTAAAAACTGGCTTCCTACTTTGTTTGCCCAAAACCTTCATATTCCCATGTCTGAAGCTGGGCCACTTTCAACAATTACAATTGCCGTATCCTCATTTATTGGAGTTATTTTCGGAGGAATATTATCTGACAGGTGGGTTCAAAAAAATATCCGTGGAAGGGTTTATACCAGTGCTATAGGATTGGGTCTGACGATTCCATCCCTATTGCTGTTGGGTTTTGGTCATTCATTATTTAACGTAATTGCCGCCGGTCTTTGCTTTGGCGTCGGCTTTGGAATGTTTGATGCCAACAATATGCCGATACTATGCCAGTTTGTATCTTCAAAATATCGTGCTACGGCTTACGGGATCATGAATATGGTGGGTGTATTTTTTGGTGCTTTCATCACAGATCTTTTGGGAAGATCTTCTGATGCAGGGCATTTGGGAAGAGACTTTGCCCTGCTGGCTGGAATTGTTTTGATCGTATTGATTATTCAAATAAGCTATCTGCGGCCCAAGGTGA
>JBIQMJ010000240.1:0-7134 GCA_044463445.1 Segetibacter koreensis | reverse complement strand
AAAAGCTGTGCAGGAAAAAAACAAACAGAAGAATTATTTGAATGCATCAATAAAATTAAAAAAGAAGAAGAAATTTCAGATGAAGAAGTGCTTGAACTGAATTCAAAAATTGAAAATTTTAAAAACCCAAATATTAATGGAAGAAAACTTATTTGAGCAACGCATTGACATCACAAAACTCAACAATGCTGTAATTGAAATCAGAAATGAAATAAGTAAAGTAATTGTCGGCCAGCATAAAATGGTGGATCTTCTGCTGATCGCTTTATTATGCGATGGCCATGTATTGATAGAAGGCGTGCCGGGCGTAGCTAAAACGTTAACTGCTAAATTACTTGCAAGGATCATCAACACCAACTTTTCAAGAATTCAATTTACTCCTGACCTGATGCCCAGCGATGTTTTGGGAACTTCTGTTTTTAATCCTAAAGTGGCTGAATTTGAATTTAAGCGTGGACCCATTTTTAGTAACATTATCCTGATAGATGAGATCAACCGCGCACCTGCAAAAACCCAATCAGCCTTATTTGAAGTAATGGAAGAACGACAGGTAACTATAGATGGAATTACCCACTCAATGGAATTTCCTTTCCTGGTAATTGCTACACAAAACCCGATTGAGCAGGAAGGCACCTATCGCTTGCCGGAAGCACAACTGGACCGGTTTTTATTCAAAATACTTATGAATTATCCCACGTTAGAAGAGGAGATAAATATTCTGATAAACCAGCAATCGCTGGCGCCAAATAACTTGCTGAATAACGTGGAAACGCTGGTGTCAGCCACTCAAATTGCTGAATACAGAAATATAACCAACCAGGTAATTATTGATCCTAAATTAGTAGAGTTCATCGCGAAAATTGTTGCTGAAACGAGGAACAATTCTTCGCTGTATCTCGGCGCTTCTCCACGTGCATCACTCGCTATCCTGAGATCTGCAAAAGCCAATGCAGCCATCATGGGAAGAGATTTCGTAACGCCGGAAGACATTATTGAAATGGTAGTTCCGGTGATGAGGCATCGTATTATTTTAACTCCTGAAAAAGAGATGGAAGGTTTATCAACAGATGAATTGGTAAATGATATTATTTCTAAAATAGAAGTGCCACGTTAAAATGGTAAATTCAATGCATCAAAACCAAGAAGGCATTTGAAACATGATTAAAAAATACCTGTACTTTAGTAAAAATAATTTTTAAATCTTTGCTGTCTATCAAAAATTTTCTTTTAAATCTTTTCCTTTGCAGCCGTTTTTTTTTAGGATTAGCGGTATTGGTAGGATTATTTATTCTTTCTTTTTATATTCCAGCCTTACAACCTGTTACCATAGCGGTTTTTATTGTCTTTATTATTTTTTGCATCACAGATTATTCACTTTTATTTTTCACTAAAAAATTTCCATTTGCCGAAAGAATTGCCGCGCATCGTTTCAGCAACGGCGATGAAAATAAGATCGATTGGATCATAAAAAATGAATTTAAATTTCCTGTTTCTGTTGAAGTGATTGATGAATTGCCAGAGCAATTACAAATACGTGATTGGAGAAGAAAATTAGATTTGAAAGCAAGGCAACAAAAAAAAATATCCTGGAAGTTTATCCCATTAGAGAGAGGTGAATATCATTTTGGAGATATTCATCTTTTCATTTCTTCACCATTACAATTATTCAGCAGAAGATTTACTGTGCACTCTTCCCAAACCATTCCGGTTTATCCTGCATTTCTGCAATTACGCAATTATGAATTGTTTTCGGGCACTGCACTTAACGATGAATCCGGGAATCAAAGAATGAGGAAAATAGGCCAGAGCATGGAGTTTGAGCAAATAAAAGAATACGTTTCCGGAGATGATATCCGCACACTAAATTGGAAAGCTTCGGCCCGGAAGGGGGGATTGATGGTAAATAGTTTTATGGAAGAAAGATCCCAACAGGTCTACTGTATCATTGATAAAGGACGGTTGATGAAAATGTCTTTTAATGGAATGACGCTTTTGGATTATGCCATCAATAGTTGCCTTGTGTTGAGCAATATCTGCCTGAAAAAACAGGACAAAGTGGGCGTTATTACTTTTTCAAATGAACCGGGAAGCGTTTTGGCGGCCGACCGCAAAGTAACGCAGGCTGAAAACATTTTACAATTATTATACAATCAAAGAACTGATTTTTTAGAAAGCGATTTTGAAATGCTTTACCTGCAAATAAGAAGCAAAATAAAACACCGGAGTTTGCTGATATTATTTACCAATTTTGAATCGCTATCCGGCTTACACAGGCAATTGGATTATTTGCGATCCCTGGCGCGAAACCATTTACTATTGGTCATATTTTTTCAAAACTCTGAGCTGGATCAGCTTCGCAATTCACAGGCAAAAGATATTGAAGAAGTATACATAAAAACTATTGCTGAAAAATTCGCTTTTGATAAAAGGATCATTGCCAAAGAACTTTCCAAATACGGAATTCTTTCTATTTTATCGTCTCCCAAAAATCTTACAGTAAATACTATCAATAAATACCTGGAATTAAAAGCGCGCCAGGCAATCTGATTGAAATAAAAATAATAATGACTGAAAATACATTCGAAGAAGGAAGAGTTTTATTAATCGATAAACCGCTGGAATGGACCTCATTTGATGTGGTTAGAAAAATTAGAAATCTTATAAAAATAAAAAAGGTCGGCCATGCCGGCACGCTCGATCCCTTAGCCACCGGTCTTTTAATAGTTTGTACCGGCAGGTTTACCAAAAAGATAAATGATTTTATGGCGCAGGAAAAGGAATATACCGGCGCGATCACTTTAGGAGCGAGCACTCCAACTTATGATCTTGAAAGTGCCCCGGAAAATTTTAAACCAACAGAAGGCATTACAGAAAAATTAATCAATGAAACAGCTAAAAAATTTACAGGGGAAATTTTGCAAACCCCTCCTATCCATTCTGCGATAAAACAAAAAGGCAAACCGGTTTATTTGATGGCGAGAAAAGGAATTGATGTGGTTCTTGAACCAAGAAAAATTACTATCAAAAAATTTGAGATCACTTCCATCGAAATGCCCGTTGTTTCATTTAATGTGGTCTGTACAACGGGAACGTATATACGAAGTTTGGCCAACGATTTTGGAGCAGCGCTTGGCTGCGGCGGTTATCTGAGCGAATTGCGGAGAACGGGAATTGGTAATTTTAGAGCGGATGATGCAATGAGCATGGAAGAATTTGTAAATTGTTTTAAAGAAAATAAATAAATCTTTGAGCGGAAGACGGGACTCGAACCCGCTACCTACAGCTTGGGAAGCTGTCGCTCTACCAGGTGAGCTACTTCCGCTTTTTGCGCTGCAATATAGAAAAAATTACGGCTGTCCTTCTTATATTTTTTTAATAAAAATGTTATTCTGAAATAATAAATCCATTTTTTAAACAAATTGCCTGAGCCATTCTTTTGCAACCGCATCACTGGTAAAACTTCTCATTGGGATGGGCGGCGGGCTTAATGCAAATAAAATATTCATTATAAATTGCGACAGGCCGGGTCTTGAAACCATAGCCATCGCTGAATAAATAACCGGCAACTGCGTAGTGGAAAATTCACGCGTCTCTTTATCAGGCACCGGCGAATTCGATAGATAAATCAGCAATGGCACTCTCTGGTTTCGTGTTATTTCTTTTACCAGGGCCACATTTGCTGAAATATTTTCAACCGTGCGTTTCGGATTTTTAGAAAGAGATACCAATATTCCATCATCAAACCAGTAAGAGGCTATTTCATCTTCATAAATTTTTCTGTCATTTGGTAGGGTCATTATTAATAAATATTTCCATCAAAAATCAAAATAAGAAAAAGGTTTTTTTGTTTTTTTACTACAATTTATGTTTCTAAATAATTCAAATCCTTATGAAAAGTTTCCTGCACAAAATGCAATGCCCACAATGCGAGGCCAATGGTCAGAATACCTACCACCACTCCTGCATAAATCAATGAACCATCAAATACGCCTCTGAGGTATTGAAAAAGTAAAGTAACAGGCACTACCGAACCTCTCACAAAATTGGGAACCGTGGTAGTGACCGTTGCGCGGATATTGGTTCCAAACTGTTCGGTGGCAATCGTCATGAAGACCACCCAATAGCCAGCCGAAAATCCAAGGAAGAAACAAATGGCATAAAAGCTGAAAAGGCTGATATCATGCAATAAAAAATAGGCGGCTGTGGAAATAATAGTCAGTCCCAGAAAGATATAAACCACTTTGATCCTGCTTTTAAGATATTGGCTTAGAAGGCCACTGATAATATCGCCAAAAACCAAACCACCATAGCAATAAGCCACGGCAGCGCCCGCATTCACCGTTCCTTTCACACCCAAAATATTTCCAAATTCCGGAGACAATGTGATCAGGATTGCCACCACGAACCATGTAGGAATTCCAATAATGATTATGCGCAAATACTTCAACAATCTTTTTCTGTTGGTAAAAAGAGATAGAAAATCTCCTCTTTTAGTTGGCCCCTTTTTGGCTTGTCCAAACATTCCGGATTCACTTACACCGATTCTGAGCAACAGCAATACAAGCCCTAACCCTCCTCCGACAAAAAATGAAGTGCGCCAGTTAAAAAGTTCAGCTACAAAAAAACCCACTACTGCACCGCTGACTCCAACAGCGGCAACGATCGTTGTTGCATATCCTCTTTTTTCTTTGGGCATTATTTCAGCCACCAACGTGATACCCGCACCCAATTCTCCGGCCAGGCCCAATCCTGCAATGAAACGCCATACCGAATAACTCTCTATTGAGTTTACGAAACCATTTGCAATATTGGCAACGGAATACATAAAAATAGATCCGAATAAGACATAGAGGCGTCCTTTTTTATCTCCCAAAATACCCCAGAAAATACCGCCAATCAACAAGCCCATCATTTGAACATCCAATAAAAAAATACCATTGTCAGTTAAAGTCTGGCCGGTAAAGCCGAGATCTTTTAAACTCGGAACCCTTACGATGCTGAACAGCAGCAGATCGTAGATGTCTACAAAATATCCCATGGCTGCTACAAGCACAGCAGCAGTTACCACGTATTTGCGTTTTGTTTCAGATTGAACAATTTTCATAAACAGGAATGCAATTAGCTTTAAATAATCATTTTACATTTTTTCTTCTTGCCATCAGTTCGCGCCAGGTAGTTAAAATAAATCCGTTTTCTGTGAGGAATTTTTTGAATCCCGGATCCAGCATCGCCAGCATATCTGCTTTTCTTTTATCACCGCTATCTGTAATTTCAGGAAAGATCGTTGAAGGATCGGTACAATGCATGATCACCATCGTAACGCCAGGTTTTAATTTCATCATTGCTTTTTCATATAGATTCACTCTCCAACTGGTTAAGGCCTTATCATCCTTTGCAATATCCGCCGGAGGATCCCAGTCATAACTGCTGTTCATAAGATCATCAAGCACCGGCAGTCCGCCATCCCATATTTTTTTACCCAATTTTTGATAATAGTCTAATGCGGCGCCGGTAATATTCATTTCCTTTCCAATGTAAGTATCATGCCCACCCGGAAACATCACCGGGATTTGTTTTTCAATTCCAAGGGTAATATATTTTTGAAGAAAGGCATCAATAGCAAATAAAGTTCCCATGTGAGAATCAAGATGCGTCGGATGAAAGCCCATTCTTTCCGCCCTCGAAAGTTGTGCGCGGATTTCCCTATCTACCTCTTCAGCAGAAGCATGCTTAACTACATCAGGCACATTTGACCACAAACAACCTGTTGAATCAGTAAGCCCCCGGACCGAAGCTGCGCCTGCCACGGGCATCCAGCGATAATCATTCCATTCGGAAGTAAGCGTAAGATGCAAACCGGCATCAACATTGGGATGCACCTGAATGTATCTCACCATCTGCGGCACCCAGGGGCAAGGCATCATCACACTGGTAGAATTGGCTATCCCATTTTCAAAAACTCTTTCGATGCCCCTGTCAGAACTTAACGACATCCCTGCATCATCCATATGGAGAATGATCACACGTGCCTCCTTCGGAAAACCCAATCGTTGCGCGTAGGTAGTATCCTGTGCTTTTGAAAAAAAATAAACTGATGTAAAAAAAAGAAACAGAAGCGCTTTTTTCATAAAGAATATTTGAGGAGCCTGAATAGATTTCAGGCCCCAATTTAATGATAAGCCCTAAAGCGTGCAAACTTTTTTACTCTTCAGGGCAAATAAATTATAATAATAGAAAAAAATTCTCAGTGACTAATTGAGTTCTTCCAAAAAAATATCTCATTTTTTATTCTTTCAAAATCATCAAAACAATTTTTCTAAATTGCAGCCATGCGAAATTTTGAAGACACTTACCGTCATAAAGGATTACGAAAAAAATTGATTGATGCGATTCGGGAAAAAGGAATTACTGATGAAAATGTACTGGATGCCATGATGAATATTCCCCGGCATTTCTTTATGGATACCGCTTTGGAACATATTGCTTACCAGGACAGAGCCTTTCCTATCGGTGAAGGACAAACGATTTCGCAACCTTACACGGTGGCCTACCAAACACAGTTACTACAGGTTTCACCACATGAAAGGGTTCTCGAAATTGGAACCGGAAGTGCCTACCAGGCTATGGTATTGGCAGAAATGGGAGCCAATGTTTTTACGATTGAAAGGCAAAGAAAGTTATTCGAGTTCACTAAAAATTTCATTCTGAAGAAACGTTATCCCGGAATAAAATATTTTTACGGAGATGGATTTGAAGGCCTTCCCACTTTTGCACCTTTTGATAAAATCATCATAACCGCTGCCGCCCCATTCATTCCACCCAAATTGGTTGAACAATTAAAATCCGGCGGCAAAATGGTAATTCCTCTTGATGAAAATGGCAGACAAAAAATGATGCGGATCTCCAAAAAAGAAGATGGCAGTTTAGAGGAAGAAACTTTTTCCGATTTTTCTTTTGTTCCTATGTTGAAGGGAAGAAGCTGAGGAAGTCTATTTAAGTATAATCTTTTAGTTCAGGAATCCGCTTTTAAAATTGACTCGATATGATCAATTAATTTTTTAGCCGGTTCTAAAAGTTCTGTTACCTGATCCTCGGAAAAATCAATAAAATCTTCGTAATCGCCTGTCTGTCTTA
>JBIQMJ010000239.1:0-7186 GCA_044463445.1 Segetibacter koreensis | reverse complement strand
AGAATGGAAAAAACAACAACCTATTTCAGTGTGATATGATAGAAAAGAAAAAACATAAAGTATTTATTGAAGGCGCTGTTTCCCCGTCATTCATAGCTGATGCTATTGTGAAGCACAGCGCTAAAAAGAATATAGGGGCACACAGTATATTTCTTGGCCAGGTGCGAAATGATAAAATTGACGGACAGGAAGTGATGGCAATAGAATACACGACCTACCGGGAAATGGCAGAAGAAAAGTTTTATGAAATAAGAGAAGCGGCTTTTAAAAAATATTCAATAATCTGTTTGCATATTTATCACAGCCTGGGTATGGTAAAAGCCGGGGAAATCAATTTATATGTTTTTGTTTCTTCTATGCATCGAAAAGATGCCATAGACGCATGTGAAGAAATCGTAGAAAGAATTAAAAAAGAAGTACCCGTTTGGGGAAAAGAAATATTCAGCAATGAAAAATTTCAATGGAAAGTAAACACCTGAATTATCATGATTGACATTACCAATAAAATAACAACGCACCGTTCAGCTATTGCACAGGCTATAGTAAAAGTAAGTTTGCAGGAAACTATAGATGCGGTAAAAAATAAAACCGTTCCCAAAGGCGATGTGCTGGAAGCGAGCCGCATAGCGGGTTTGTTTGGCATAAAAAGGACCAGCGATGTAATTCCTGATTGTCATCCAATGCCGATAGAGTTCGCCTCAGTAAGGCATACAATCGAAGGGCTTGAAATTATTGTTGAAACCGAAGTGCACACGATTTACAAAACCGGTGTGGAAGTAGAAGCCATGCATGGTGCATCGGTAGTGGCTTTGACGATTTATGATATGCTCAAACCGATTGACAAACAAATTGAAATTACCAACATTAAATTGCTCGAAAAAAAAGGTGGCAAATCGCAGTACACAGAAAAAATGACAAGAAAGATTTCTGCTGCAGTGATCGTTTGTTCTGATAGCATTTCTGCAGGAAAGAAAGAAGACCGTGCAGGGAAAGCAATTATTAGTAAACTTGAAAAATTAAATATTCCGGTTGAAGAGTATAATATTATTCCTGATGAAATAGATGCGATACAAGAAAAAATTCAAACCTTGTATGACAGTAAAACTGATTTAATCATACTCACCGGTGGTACAGGATTATCATCAAGAGATGTAACGCCCGAAGCCATTCGCCCGATGCTCGACCGTGAAATTCCCGGCATTGCCGAAGCCGCAAGAAATTACGGGCAACAACAAACGCCTTATTCCATGCTGTCCAGGAGCATTGCCGGATTAAAAGGAAGTTCCCTCATCGTCGCTTTACCAGGATCCACAAAAGGTGCGGCTGAAAGCATGGATGCCTTGTTTCCCTATATTTTGCATATTTTTAAAATTATGGATCACGAGCCTCATACAAGAGAATAAATTTGTAAGGATTAATATTCAAATTATAACGGTGATATATTTCGGCACAATGCCTTCAGAAATACCCTCACTGAAACCAGGATTACAGAGAGATCGCTCATAGGACTGATGGTTCAAAATGGTAAAGTTGAAAACCTTACAACAATATTATACCACTATTGAGAGTAGAACGGGCGCAATAATGGGATTACAGAATATGTACCTGGCAACAAACGGGTCGGGCATGTAAACCTTGATTAAAATCTGCTTAAACTTCAAAAAGAAATGAAGATAAATTGGAAAACCTTTATGAGTTCAGCGCTGGCACTTGGTTGCCTGATAATATCTTTTTTATGCCAGTCGCAAACAAAAAAGCCATTTTTGTCAAACCTTCACGCTGGTTCCAAAGCGCCCCTATATACAGGCTACGCAGCAGCTATGCAGCGTTCCACTTTCACTCCTGATCAGGGTTGGAGGTTTGTATATGATACAGATTCAATTGGTGCAAATTTCGTAACAGAAAAGATCGGTGAAGTAGGAATAGCATTTTATCGGAATCATCAATGGGTCAACAAAGTGGGTGAGATGTATATAAAACCTGTCATTACACTTTCCTATCCGGATATGGTACGATATTATTTTTATCCGGTAAAAGATCTTAGGGTGGATGTTGTAATGGTTGTTTACAGTTCAACCACTACTTTTTGGGATGTGAGAATTAAAAATGAATCCAGTCAAGGAATAAATTTTGATGTTTTTCCATTTATCAAAATCAGCAATACTTCATTTCACCATATAAAAGAAGGCTCTTCTGCGAATGAGATCTTTTTTGAGCATATGGATATCCCGGACGGATGGGTGACATCTCATAATATCCCATACACGAAAAATATCAGGAGCTTATTGAGAACTAATTTGAATTCCGCTCAACCCTTGTATTCTGAACATTGCCATTTGGATGAATTAATTTCTTCAGGCTTAAATTCTCATAGTGATTCTGCCAGGCTGATCGGTCTGAAAAATCATTTTGAGCTTGCAGCACATCAATCTGCCCATTTCAGATTTTCAAGAATTATTCAATCTCAGGAAAAACTGTCCTCTGAGCTTCAATCTGAAGCCAGGGCCACTGATAATTTGAAAATCGACAGCTTCCAAAAAGCAAATGAAAAATTATTTGCTAAAACCCCGCCGTCTCCATTCAAAGATTCAGCATCGATGTATTTGTATTGGAGTGCATGCAATATGATGCACCAGGTTTTCCTTCCTCCTGAAGGAAATCTGACGTACAATTATTATGTTTTTTCCCGCGAACCTCATTGGGGTTGGGGCCATGGCGGACAGGTATTTCACGAAAGTATTTCCATGCTGGCGTACGCATTCATTGATCCCAAAAGTGCCATGAATTCGCAAAGAGTTTTTGCTGAAAGGCAACATCCCAATGGTTATATCAATTATCGCACAGGACCGTATCTGGATGAAGTGATTGAGAAAAACGGAGCGCTCACTTCTTCAGCGCCGTGGTATTCCTGGTTGAATTGGGAAGTATTTAAAATTACTAAAGACACTGCCTTTCTGAAAGAGATGTATCAATCGTCTGAAAAGTTTTATAATTTTTTTGTTTCAAACCGGGATAAGGATCATGATGGATTATGTGAATGGGGAGGAGAAGCCATATTGGAATCCGTACGCGATTCAAAAGTTGCTGTTTGGGATCAGGTGGGATACCCTGCCAATTTTGAGTCGATTGATTTGAATTGCATGCTGGTGATGGAAGCAAAATCTCTTGAGAAAATGGCGGGGATTCTTCACTTGAATAAAGAAGCGGAAGGTTGGAGAAAAGATTATCAGAAGAGATCTGCTTTGATAGATAAGACTTTTTGGGATCCGGAGACACAGTTCTATTATAATGTGGACATGAAAAATAATTCATTCATGTTTAAAAATAAAAATGATCTCAAACGAAAAGAGATTATTGGTTTTATGCCATTGTGGGCAGGCATTGCGAGTAAAAGCCAGGCGGCGTCACTGGTAAAACATTTGACAGATACTTCTTCTTTCTGGAGAAGATATGGCGTGCCCTCTCTGGCTGCCGACGATCCGTATTATCAGCCGCGCGGTTATTGGAATGGTCCTGTCTGGATTCAATGGGATTACCTGATAGAGAGAGGATTGCTGGAGTATGGTTATAAAAAAATTGCAAGAGAAATGGTGGATAAGGTGAAGGAAAATATGATTGGTGTTTTGAAAAAGAATCATGAACTATGGGAATTCTATGATCCTGATTCAATCTGGGGCGGTTACCATCGCACCTACATCTGGGCCGGAATTATTAACCGGATGATGATGGATTTGAAATGAAAAAAATTAAATGAATTTGACAATGAAAAAAATGTTATTACTTTTTTTGATAGCCGAAACCTTTTTGGTTGGTTTTACCCAAGATGTTTTAGCACAACATAAAACTGAATTAAAAAATATACAAGTTAGCCGGTTGTCCCTCCAACAAGCCGGGGACGACTTTGGTCAATCCTATCATTTTGAAAAACCATACCCATTAGCAGATTTTGAGTTGGACGGGAGATTGTGTAGCACTTCTGCCCCTGATTCCGGATGGGCACAGAAATTACATATTGAGTACAGTTCTGACAAAGACTTTTTGATCGGAATAAAAGGACTGATAACCTTCATAAATAAATCAAAAGACACGCTCACACTGAGAAACGTAGTTCCTTTCGGGAGGTCGTCAGAAAAAGTTTTTATTACGGGAAAAGGGCGGAACGGTATTTCACGTACGCATTTATTCCTTCCGGGGCGCCAACCCGTTAACGTGATTGTACCGGACAATGCCTGGGAATTGGGTTTTTCAGAAAATAGTGTCAATGATTCTCTGGCCTTGTGCGCGCTTGTCAGGAGGGTAGGTAAGAGTTTAGAAAAAGGCTCATTACGCAGGTTTGCGACTGTGCTTTATCCGGGGGGCAAAGTGTCTTATAATTTGTATGCTGATTTATATTCAGGAGGTTGGCAGGAAGGGCTAAGAAAGATTTTTCAAAAAAGAAAATTATATGATGTTGCGAATTTCAATGACAGTTTATATCAGCGGAAAGACCTGGGATGGATAAGGAAGTCTTATGTCATGCATGCGTTGATGGCATGGGACGGACAGTTTTATGATGACAAAGACGATCGTTATCATTTACTTGATTTTCTGAAATACGGCAAAAAACTTTTTGGTGGTGATGATGTGGTTTGCATCTGGCCGACGTGGCCTTCACTTGGAATTGATCAACGCAACCAGTTTGATTTGTTTCGCGATTTACCCGGCAGACTTGCCAAAATAAAACAGCTTGCAGATAGCATGCATACTATGGATAGCCACCTGTTTCTTTGTTACAATCCATGGGATGAGAGTACGAGAGGTGAAGGCCATCTCAAGGGTTTGTATGATATCTTAAAAGAAACGAATGCAGATGGAATGGTGCTGGATACTGAAGGTGCATCATCATATGATTTGCAGGCTACCGCTGATAGTGTGAAGCCCGGTATCGTTATGTATCCGGAGGGAATGGCTGTGCCGGGAGATATGCAGGGTGTATTAGCAGGTCGAGTGCACAACGCTATATATTATCCTCCCATATTAAATCTGAATAAATTTATTCAACCGGATTTTGCCATTTTCAGAGTAGCAGAAGTGGCGAGGGAACCTATTCTCAGGGAATTCTCTCTTGCATTTTTTAATGGATACGGCACCGAAATAAATATGTTCGCTCCCGGAATTCCCTCCAGGGTAGATAATGAATACAGATACCTCGGTCAAACCTCCCGTATTCTGAGGGAGAGTACTTCCAACTTTACATCAGAAAGTTTTATTCCTTTGATTAAAACAAATCGGGACAGTATTTGGGTGAATGAATGGCCATCAAATTCAAAAACAATTTATACAGTTTACAGCACTATTCCACAAGGTTTCAAAGGAAATTTGTTTGTGGCAAAAGCTGAACAAAATTTTCATTATGTTGATATCTGGCGCCATAAGGAATTGTCTCCGTCAGGCGAGGATGGAAAATTGAATATTCCTACCCAGACTGATGCTTTCAATGCATCATACCTCGGTACCAACAATGAAGGTGCCGTGGATTGTATTGCTCAGTTTCCGGTTATATTAAGTGCACACCTTTCAGGAAATACACTTGATTTTGATGCAGGTAAGGGAACACAAATAAGATTGTGGGCAGGTGATCCCTCTTATGAAAAATCACCGGTTGTTTTTGAGCCGGGAAAACATTCTGTTCAAGTGACGAAATTATTTGGCAGGCATGAAGACAAATTTGTACTTCAGCTTTTTGATAGCGATGAAATTATTGATGAACGCGTTTTTGAAATCAAGCCCGGGACTCCACTCCTCATCAGCCAATCGTCTTCAACAGATGAATATAAAAAAGCTCCGAATGGCATGGTAAAAATTCCGGGAGGCACCTTTAAATTTCATGGCACCCACGGCGATGATTTTATTTCATATCCCAATTATAATGAAGATAGCGCGTATGTAATGCCTTCTTATTTCATAGACCAATTTCCTGTAACGAATAAGGAGTTTAAAAAATTTATGGATGCTACCCATTACCAGCCTGCTGATAAAGTAAATTTTTTGAAAAATTGGATGAATGGAAATTTTCCTTCCGGTGAAGGAGACTTCCCGGTAACTTATGTTTCTTATGAAGATGCCAAAGCCTACGCAGCGTGGGCTGGAAAGCGGCTTCCCACTGAAGTTGAATGGCAGTACGCTGCACAAACTTCCGAACTGAACGAATGGCCATGGAAACAAAAGAAGCCGGTGACGTGGCAATCTGAAACAATAACCAATACGCTGACTGTGATGAAACCAAAAGGACTTGATTCTACCTTATGCAATCTCGGCAATGGACAATTGTATCCTGTTGGGAAATACAAAAGGGGAGCGAATCCTTTTGGACTTCAGGATTTGGTAGGCTCCGTTTGGCAATTAACCAATGATGAATACCAGAGCGCCAGTTATCGGTACATCATCATGAAAGGAGGAAGCTATTTCAATCCATCATCAAGCTGGTGGTATGTACAGGGAGGTCCGAGACCACTTACTTACAGACAATATTTATTAAGAGTCTCCCAGGGATTTGAACGTAATGCTACTGTAGGATTCCGGTGTGTTGCTGATGTAAAGCAGTAATAACGTGTATTCCCATAATTTCAAATGAACATTTACTTGTTATTTTTTTTACTCAATAATAACTGTTTCCCGGATCATCATTGATCCATTCAGCATAAGAATTGGCTGTTTCAAATAATTTTAAAGAATACAAAGAAACGTACGCAGGCAAAGAATTCATCAATTCCTTACTGATAAAAAGAAGTAAATTCTCTGCCGTAGGTTCGGTTTCAAACTGAAATAAATTATTGAACGAAGAATAAGATTCTGCAAAATTTATCCATTCACTGGATAATACCATATTATGATCAAGCCGGGCAATGATTTTCGAATGTACAATCTCTTTTAATTCTTTGAAATCTATAATAAAGCCAGGCGGAACAAGTCCGCCATCCTGCTTTGCAGATTTTACGGTCACATGCAGCACATACGAATGCCCATGAATATTAGCGCAGGGCCCTTCATAGTTGTGTAAAGCATGTGCCATCTCGAAATTAAAAATCCTCGTTATACTTATCATAAGAATGTTAATAAAAATAGGAACCAATTGAAATTATAAAATAAATGAGGACAAAATTGTCTTTATTTATTAATTTTACCCAAAATATTTTATAAGATACTT
>JBIQMJ010000238.1:0-7187 GCA_044463445.1 Segetibacter koreensis | reverse complement strand
AAAAGTAATCAAACAACCGTTGTTTGTTGAATCTCTTTCTCACACTAAAATCCCAAAGATTGCTGTTCCAAAATTTAAAGATTGGGGAGATATTTTACAATGGCAATTACAGGAAAACTTCCCGGGAAAATTTCCATACACCGCCGGAGTTTTTCCATTGAAGCGCGCAGAAGAAGATCCGACAAGAATGTTTGCAGGCGAAGGAGATCCGGAAAGAACCAACAGGAGATTTCATTATGTAAGTCTTGGACAGCCTGCCAAACGCCTGAGCACTGCGTTTGACAGCGTTACGCTTTATGGAGAAGATCCTGCAATACGTCCGGATATTTATGGAAAAGTAGGCAACAGTGGCGTTAGCGTTGCTACAGTGGATGATGCAAAAAAATTGTATAGTGGCTTTGATTTGTGTGATACAAAAACGTCTGTAAGTATGACCATCAACGGACCTGCACCGATGCTACTCGCTTTCTTTTTAAATGCCGCAATTGATCAGCAATGCGAAAAATATATTATTGAGCACAACTTACGGGAACGCGTAAACGAAATTATTGAATCGAAACTCAACCTTGCAGATCTTCCAAAATATATCAGCGTGAATGATGAACCGGTTTATCCTGAAAAAGGAAAAATGACCGGCCACTTGCCAAAAGGAAATGATGGCTTGGGTTTGCGCTTACTGGGTTTGAGCGGGGAAGATGTTTTGGATAAAAATGTTTACGAAGAGATAAAAGCGAAAACTTTATCTTCAGTTAGGGGTACCGTTCAGGCAGATATTTTGAAAGAGGACCAGGCGCAAAACACCTGTATTTTTTCTACAGAATTCGCATTGAAACTGATGGGTGACGTGCAGGAATATTTTATTCAAAATAACGTGCGTAATTTTTATTCGGTTTCTATCAGCGGCTATCACATCGCTGAAGCAGGCGCCAATCCTATCACGCAGCTTGCATTCACCTTGGCAAATGGTTTTACTTATGTAGAATATTACATGAGCCGCGGAATGAAGATTGATGATTTTGCACACAATCTTTCTTTCTTTTTCAGTAATGGAATGGATGCGGAATATTCGGTAATAGGAAGAGTGGCAAGAAGAATCTGGGCAAAGGCGATGAAGTATAAATATCATGCAAATTCACGTTCGCAAATGTTGAAATATCATATTCAAACGAGCGGAAGAAGTTTGCACGCGCAGGAAATTGACTTCAATGATATTCGAACAACACTCCAGGCATTGTATGCCATTTATGATAATTGCAACAGTCTTCACACGAATGCTTATGACGAAGCGATCACTACACCAACCGAAGAAAGTGTACGCCGGGCAATGGCCATTCAATTAATCATCAACCGCGAGTTGGGAACGGCAAAAAATGAAAATCCCAACCAGGGAAGTTTTTTAATTGAAGAATTAACTGATCTCGTAGAAGAAGCTGTAATAGCTGAATTCAACCGGATTTCAGAAAGAGGCGGCGTGCTAGGCGCAATGGAAAGAATGTATCAAAGAAATAAAATCCAGGAAGAAAGTTTGTATTATGAATCGTTAAAAAATAACGGGGAACTTCCTCTTGTGGGCGTAAATACTTTTTTGAATAAAGAAGGTTCGCCAACCATTCTTCCTGCAGAAGTGATCAGAAGTACGAAAGAAGAAAAAGACCGCCAGATTCAAAATGTGGAAGCATTCAAAAAATTGCATGAAGCCAAAAGCGGGGAAATGCTTCATCGCCTGCAGGAAGCTGCTTTGAAAAATGAAAATATTTTTTCAGAATTAATGGAGACCGTAAAATATTGTTCACTCGGACAAATCACTCATGCACTTTACGAAGTAGGAGGGCAGTATAGGAGGAATATGTAGAATTTATATTTACAGTAAAGCCATAAATAAACCGTTTTTTTATTTTTTCGAATGTATCCCCATCATGTTTCCTTCAGAATCTTCGATTAAAGCAATATAACCAAATTCACCGATACTTATTTTTTCCCGGATTATTTTTCCACCGGCTCCTCCTGCACGGCTTAATGCTGCATTGATATCTTCGGTATCGAAATAAACCATCGTACCTCCATAGCCGGGGCCTGCTTCTTTAATTTTTACCAACGCACCGTCAGCACCGTTTGCACTTGCATCGCCCGGAAAACGTGGCGTAGCGCATATCCGGATGACGCTCGTTATCCATCGGAAGATCGTTCAGTTTACATTGGAATACCTGGGTATAAAAATTTTTTGCCCTGTCGAAATCAGTGGTATAAATTTCAAACCAGTTAACTGCATTTTTCATTTTATTTATTTAAAGTTTTGAATAAAAACAAATTTATTGAAAGCTGCATTGCCTCGCCCACCATTGCGTTACAAAAATTGATAAATGAATGCGGAAAATTTTTTTTATAATTTTCAACTTTATCTTTACCCGAAAAAAATGCGATTTCAAAAATACCTTTTCTTCGTTTTCATTTTCATCATTGCTGCCTGCTCTTCCAATAAATATGCTACTTCCAACAAAGACTACAAGCGACAGGCAAAGGCGTTTGCGAAAGAAATCAAAAAATATCCTCTTGAAGGGAAAAAATCAACGTGGGTAGGAACGACTAATTTCGATCTTCGTAAACCCAATTTTGTAATTATTCATCATACCGCACAAAACAGTTGCGAACAAACGCTGCATACTTTTACCGTGCATCACAGCAAGGTGAGCGCTCATTATGTTATTTGTAAAGACGGAACAGTTCACCATATGCTTAATGATTATTTGCGCGCCTGGCAGGCCGGTGTTTCATCATGGGGAAATAACAAAGACATAAATTCTTCTTCCATCGGAATCGAATTGGATAATAATGGTTTCGAGTCTTTTCCTGCAGCACAAATCAACAGCCTGCTTGTCTTACTTGACACGCTCAAATCCCGTTATCGTATCCCAACGGCTAATTTCATCGGGCATTCCGATATTGCCCCCACAAGAAAAGTGGATCCGAATGTGAATTTTCCCTGGCAATTATTGTCGCAACGTGGTTTCGGTTTATGGTACGATGATACAACAATGATCAATGTTCCACCAGGATTTAATGATTTACAGGCATTGCGAATCATTGGCTATTCAATAAAAGATACTTCAGCAACTATTGCCGCTTTCAAACGGCATTTTGAAATGCAGGACAGCAGCAAAACATTGAATGATGCCGACAGAAAAATTTTATACGACCTCATGGAAAAATATGAATAGTTAATTCACTTTAGTTTTAGAATATTAGTGAATCAATAAGTATTCGGTAGTCCTGTTTAATTAAAAAATCAAATTGAAACGAAAAAGAAATCTTTATATTTTCTTACTGATAGCTGCTCTTTTCCTGGTTGTTAAAAGTTTAAATTGGTTTAATCAATCGAAAAAGAACATCCGTTCATTCAGGGATGCCAATCATTTGATTCTTACCAGCCATGCGAAATGCCGGATGAATTGCCGGCATATAACCAAAGAAGAAATAAAAGAAATCCTAAAGGATGGCCGATTAAATAAAGCAAAGAGCGGCATAGGTTCAAAGGGCGACAGCACATTTGCCCTGGAAGGATACAGCCTTGAAAATCAACATATCAGGGTGGTGGTGGCTCCTGAAAGCGATGGTCTTGTAATTATTACCTGTATTGATCTTGAACGCGATTGGCCTTGTAATTGCCATTAATTTTTGGAAGAAATAATTAAAGATTTTTATTTGTAGATTTGTAAACATCCTATAGTATTCAAAATGTCAATGAGATTTAAATCATACCTGGCAAAACCATTTGCCCTTTATATATACAAACAAATTAAACGATCGATGCTGACAGCAGTTGCTGATCAGAATACCATTTTCAATTCCCTTATCAAAACAGGGTTGAAAACGGAATTTGGAAAAGAGCATCATTTTGAAAATATAAAAACTCATGCAGATTTTGTCAAAAATGTTCCGATCCGTGATTATGAAGATTTTAAAGTTTATATAGAAAAATTAAAGGAAGGAAAACAAAATATTTTGTGGAAAGGGTTTCCAATTTATTTTGCCAAGACAAGTGGAACGACCAGCGGCGTAAAATATATTCCTATCACTAAAGAGTCTATTCCCAATCATATTAATACTGCAAGAAATGCGCTTTCTTGTTACATGGCGCAAACTGGTAATTCGCTGTTTGCCAATGGAAAGATGATCTTTTTGAGCGGATCTCCGGAATTGGAAAGAATAGGAGGAATTCCTACGGGCCGATTAAGCGGAATTGTAAACCATCACATTCCTCGTTATTTAAGATCCAACCAGTTGCCAAGTTTTGAAACCAATTGCATTGAAGATTGGGAGGAAAAACTTTCTAAGATCGTGGATGAAACGCTCAAAGAAGACATGACACTGATCAGCGGAATCCCACCCTGGATTCAAATGTATTTTGATGAATTGGAAAAGCGGACAGGAAAAAAAATTAAAGACATTTTTCCCCAGTTTTCAGTGATGGTACAGGGAGGTGTAAATTTTGAACCGTATAAAGCAAAGCTTTTTGAAAGCATTGGAAAGAAGATTGATACTATTGAATTGTATCCTGCCAGCGAAGGTTTTTTTGCTTTCCAGGATAGCCAGAATGAGGAAGGCCTTTTGCTTAATAGCGATAGTGGAATCTTTTATGAATTTGTTCCGGTAGAAGAAATTTCAAATAAAAATCCGAAAAGACTAACCTTAAAAGATGTTGAGTTAAATAAAAATTATGTGCTCATCATCAGCAGTAATGCAGGTTTGTGGGCTTACAACATTGGCGATACAATTAAGTTTATTTCATTGAATCCTTATCGTCTGGTAGTTACCGGCAGAATAAAACATTTTATATCCGCTTTTGGCGAGCATGTGATAGGCGAGGAAGTAGAAGCGGCATTGCTGAAGGCTGCTGAATTGGAAAATATTGCAATTACAGAATTTACAGTAGCTCCTAATGTTTCAAAAACCGGCGAAAAAAGTTTTCATGAGTGGTTTATTGAATTTGAAAATGCCCCCAAAAATTTAAACCAGTTTGCAAAAAAAGTAGATGAAAATCTCAGGAAGAAAAATATCTATTACGATGACCTTATCAAAGGAAATATTTTGAGTCCGTTGAAGATACGGGTTATGAAAAAAAATGGTTTTATTAATTACATGAAAAGCGTAGGGAAATTAGGGGGGCAAAATAAAGTGCCGAGGTTAAGTAATGACCGCAAACTCGCTTCGGCATTATCTTACTGGATACAAAACGAACCGGCTGAAGTAATTAAATAATCCCGGGATCGCTTCTGGGTTTAAGTAAAATAATAATTGACCGGATTTATTGTTTTACTGCCTTTGGAGAGATTTAAAAAGTTGGCCGGTATTTTTTGTTAATGAATTATATAAAATCCAACTCCCTGCTGAATGATCGAATGATTGATTTAAGTTTGCCATCTGCCATTTTAATTATTTTTATTTGTAATGCAACTTTTACAGGTTTTAGACGCTAATACTGCAAGAGAATTTCTGAAAGTTCCATTGGGAATTTATAAAGACGATCCGAATTATATTCGTCCCCTCGACAAGGATATTAATGACGTTTTTGATCCCAAAAAAAATAAAGCTTTTCGTTTTGGCGAATGTGCCAGGTGGATTTTAAAAGACGATGATGGGAACCTGGCTGGTCGTATTGCGGCCTTCGTTTACAAAAAATATAAAAATAAAGGCGATGAGCAAAAGACAGGCGGGGTCGGGTTTTTTGAATGTGTCAATAACCAGGAGGCTGCTGATATGTTGTTTGATGTAAGCAAACATTGGCTGATGCAGCGAGGTATGGAAGCAATGGATGGGCCAATCAATTTTGGTGAGCGCGACCGGTGGTGGGGCCTCGTGGTGGAAGGATTTAAGCCGCCGATTTATTTAATGAATTATAATCCCCCTTATTATAAAGAGTTGTTTGAAAATTATGGGTTTAAAAATTTTTATAATCAGATTTGCTGGCACTTATTTGTGGACACGCAACTCAATGAAAAATTTTTAGAACAGGCCGATAAGTATAACGCACTTCCTGATTACTCAGCAGTTTCAATCAAAAAAAATAACATAAAAAAGTTTGCGGATGATTTTTGCATCGTTTACAATAAAGCCTGGTCGGGCCATGAAGGCAATAAGCAAATGAATAAGGAAGTAGCTTTCAAAATGTTCCAATCGATGAAGGCGGTGATTGATGAAAGGCTGATATGGTTTGTATATCATAAAAATGAGCCAATTGCCTTCTGGATCAATCTTCCGGAAATGAACCAGCTATTTAAATATTTCAATGGCAAATTTGGCCTGCTTGAAAAGCTAAAATTTTTGTGGATGAAAAGAAAAGGATTAAATGATAAATTTACCGGAATTGTATTTGGTGTAATTCCGGAATATCATGGAAAAGGAATTGATTATTACATGATTACAGAAGGCGCAAAAGTGATCCAAAACCAAACCAATTACCAGGAACTGGAATTGCAATGGCAGGGTGATTTTAATCCCAAGATTTTAAATATTTCCAAACATATAGGGGGAAAACAAAGCCGGCTCTTAACCACTTACCGTTATATTTTTGACAGGTCAAAAGAATTTAAGCGCCATCCGATCCTGAATTAACTTCAGATTTTGATCAATACCAATAAAAATTTTAAATCTGATTACTAATTTTCTTTTAAGAGAGTGTTTCTTAACTTGCAGCTATTCATTATTTAAATCTATTTTTTGAAGGCTCGGTTTTATGGAAAAATTCATTGTTTCAGCACGCAAATACAGGCCGCAAAATTTTAATACGGTTGTGGGGCAATCTCATATCACCACCACCTTAAAAAATGCGATCAAAAATAATCAACTGGCCCATGCTTTTTTGTTTTGCGGGCCGCGCGGGGTAGGTAAAACTACCTGTGCAAGAATTTTAGCCAAGACGATTAATTGTGAAAATCGTACTTCTGATGGGGAAGCCTGTAATGTCTGTAATTCCTGTGTTTCTTTTGACAATGGAAGTTCAATGAATATTCATGAGTTGGATGCAGCCAGCAATAATTCCGTTGACGACATCCGAACTTTGGTAGATCAGGTCCGGTTTGCGCCACAAGCCGGGAAATACAAAGTATATATTGTGGATGAAGTGCACATGCTGAGCGCTTCTGCATTTAATGCTTTTTTGATACCACTCAAACAACCGCCGCCGTTTGCTA
>JBIQMJ010000237.1:0-7204 GCA_044463445.1 Segetibacter koreensis | reverse complement strand
GGTCTACTGTAAATTCCTTCCCTGTTGAATCGAATTTGTGATATAGATTCAGATTAGTTGAAAAGTTTTTTGAATTCCCTTCATTGGTATAATTTGCCAAAACGATGGAATCAATTTGATTTTGGGAATTATTTAAATCCGTTTCATTTTTACTGAAACTTTTGTAAGGATTTATATAACCTGAGAACACCACTCCCAGCGTGGTTTTCTTCGAGGCATAAAAATCCATACCTGCTTTAATATTATGCCCCTGTGATTTATTTTTCCTGGTAATATCCTGGTCAAAAATGGTTTCAATCTGTTTGGTGTTGGTATCTCTAAACTTCCGGAGGATTGTCTGATCCTGGTGTCCCTGCCATAAGTAATAACTGTAATTTCCAAACAGGTTCACTTTTCCGGTTCGATAATTCACATTAAGACTTTGATTGGTCTTGGTGTAATAAGACTGAAGAACCGACGATGTTACGCTTCCGTTCATTCCTCCCATCTTATTTTTCTTTGTTTTGATATTGATAATTCCTGAATTGCCAGCGGCATCATATTTTGCAGATGGATTGGTCATGATCTCGATCTGGTCAATGGCAGAGGAAGGCATGTTTTTTAAAAGATTGGCCAATTGTTCACTGCTCAGATAGGAAGGTTTTCCATCGAGCATAATCATCACGCCGGCTTTGCCTTTCAGGCTTACATTTCCATCTTTATCAACAGAAACACCGGGCGATTTTTCCAACACTTCCAATGCGGTGGTTCCTGCATTGGTAATGGAAGCATCCACATTAATAATGGTCCGGTCGATCTTTCTTTCTATAAAAGGCTTTTTCGCGGTTACCGTGATTCCTTTTAAAGTTTTTACTTCATTATTTAATTTCAAAACGCCGGCAGAAACATTTTTATCTGCCACGTTAATGGCCGGGCTATAGGTTGATAAGTGGCCAATGGAAGTAGCCAGCAAATAATATTTACCGGGCACTACATTTTGAAATTGAAAATTTCCGTCCTTATCAGTGATGCTGATTTTTACCAAAGAGGAATCTATGCTTTTGTATAATGATACAGTTGCTGCGTCAATAATTTTTTGATCTCCGCCGTCCGTAATTCTTCCTGATATTGACCCGTTATAGGCTTGAGCGAATGCTGCCATCGAAAAAAGAATCAACAATGGTAAAAAAATTAATTTTTTTGTCATAAAAAAAGTGTTGCTGTGTTAGAAATATTACATTGCAAACCTAAGTAGTATGTTTTGCATAGTACATAGTGATACATGAAAGGCAAATATTTCTTTTTAATTGGTAAAGTTTTGGGTTAGACGGATGATAAAAAGAAAATGTTACAGTGAAAAAATAAAAAACTTTATTTTTTATTTTGTAATGAACGAGCGCCGGTAATTGATTTAGAATTTTAATTCCATTACATAATCATTCATAAAATATCCCGATCCGATGTCGATATCTTCGGTGCTGATAATTTTAAATCCCTGCTTTTCATAAAAATGAAGCGCTTTATTGTGGCGGTTTACATTGAGTTGCAACGAAGTGGCGCCTGATTTTTTTATTTGAGAAATGATATAAGTAAGTAATTGTTTTCCAAGATGCTTCCCCTGTAATGAAGGAAGGACGTAAATTTTGTTTAAGTGATAAACAGGTTCATCTGTATGTTCGGAGTAAGAAGCAAATCCGGCTGGAATATTATCTTCAGTTAAAATAATGAAACGATGTTTTAATGTAGTTAGCTGGTGTTCGAGAGAATGGAGAGAATATATTTTTTCAAGCATATAATCCAATTGCTGCCGACCTAATATTTCCAGGTAAGCAGCCGGCCAAATTGCATGTGCCAGCCGATGAATCGTTTCAAGATCATCAATTTTTGCCGGTTTGATTTCTGTCATTTATTTGATAGTGATTTTTAATTCAGGCGCAAAAAATTCCCGGCCTTTTTTATCTTTTACCACGATATCAAAAAAATAAAGTTGCTCGCCGCTTTGCAACCGTTGCCGGATATTATCAACCCACACTTTGGGCAATGGAGTTGAATTAAACCGGTCTGCGGAGATCGTATAAACTTCTTTTTTCTTACCGGTTTCATCATCCAGGATATAAGATTTTTGCCGGTAAAGAAACTGGTAAGAATCAATAGTGTATTGATTTTTTTCTGCGTCTGTAATTTTTAAGGGAAGCCCTGCCAATTGCACACCTTCATCAACTGTAACCTGCGCGCCATTTTGATTAACACCGAGGTAAGTTTTTACAACAGGAGGTTTGAATTTGGGTTCTTTGATAATTGTTTCTTTATTCTGTGCAATCACGTGGGTGGTCATGGAGAATAAAAAAATGGATAAAAATATTTTCAGGATCAATTTCAAAATATCAGGTTTGAGTATTACAATGCTCCTAAAGTTTGTTCTATTACTTTAATTTTTGATTCTGCATCCGCTTTCTTTTTTCTTTCCAGTTCTATCACTTCAGGTCTCGCATGCTGTACAAATTTATCGTTACTTAATTTCTTCTCCACTGTAATTAGGAAACCTTTAAGATAATTTAAATCCTTTTCCAGTTTTTCTTTTTGAACGGATGTATCTATTTCTGCGTCTGATTGGATATAGATCTTTTCATTTCCGACAACCGTCATGATAGCGCTGACGTCAGGAACATGGTTGAATACAATTTTATCCGCATTAGTTTGTTTCGCTAAAATTTCTTTGATCTGGTTAAAGGAAACCTCTTCCCTTGTTTCTATAAAAAGAGAAACCGGTTCTTTGGGTTTCACATTATTTTTATGTTTGGCGTCGCGGATGGCGCTTATGATATTTTTTAATTTGTCGCCTTCTTTTAAAATTTCCGGGTTGAATTTTTTTAGCGGCTCAAATTGTTTTACCACCAGGTCATCCTTTCTTTCTTTCAGCAGATGATAAATTTCTTCAGTAATAAAGGGCATGAAAGGATGCAGCATTTGCAACAGGTCATCAAAAAAAGAAACGGCTCTTTTATACACTTTTTGGGAAATTGCTTTTCCATATTCCGGTTTGATCCATTCCAAAAACCAACTACAGAAATCATCCCAGATAAGAGAATATATTGTTTTCAACGCCTCGCTCAGCCGGAATTGCTGCATTAACATTTCCACTTCGTTGCTCGCTTCATTTAACCTGTTTTCAAACCAGGTAATTGCGAATTGATCACCGTCCACAGGCGGCTGACCACCGCCAATTCCTGATCCTTCAGTTGTCAGTTGTCGTTCGCCGATTATCTTGTTCTCCTCCCACATCTTCAATAATTTCATGGCATTCCACAATTTATTATTGAAATATTTGCCTTGCTCCAAACTACTCTCATCAAATAAAAGATCATTTCCTGCGGGCGATGAAATCATGATTCCAAAGCGGACTGCATCGGCACCGTATTCATGAATGAGCGTTAAAAGATCAGGGCTGTTACCCAAACTTTTGCTCATTTTTCTTCCCAGTTTGTCACGCACCATCCCTGTGAAATAGACATCGCCGAAAGGCTTTTCGTGCATGTATTCCATTCCCGCCATTATCATGCGCGCCACCCAAAAGAAAATAATATCCTGTCCGGTAACCAACACCGAAGTGGGATAATAATAATTGATGTCTTTATTATTGGGTTCTGTAATTCCTTTAAAAACTTCTATTGGCCAAAGCCACGATGAAAACCATGTATCAAGAACGTCTTCATCCTGTTTTAGCTGAGCGTTGGTTATTGAATATTGATCATTGAAAATTTCTTTGGCCTTTTCTTCGGTTTCCGCAACTACAAATCTTCCATCTTCATCGTACCACGCAGGAATTTGCTGGCCCCACCAAAGCTGCCTGCTGATGCACCAGTCTTTTACATTCTCCAGCCAATATTTATAAGTGGCATCGTATTTTTCGCCAGGATGAATATTTATTTTTCCGCTAATAACTTCTTGCAATGCAAGCTGGGCAAGGTCTTTCATCTTTACAAACCATTGCGTAGAAATTTTTGGCTCTGCTACTACATTCGTCCGTTGGCTATAGCCTAACCGGGTGGGGTATTCTTCTTCTTTAACCAACAAATCTTTTTGCTTTAATTCTTCCACAATTTTTTTCCGGGCAACAAAACGATCTTCGCCGATAAAAATTTGTGCGGCTTCGCTTAAAGTGCCGTCATCAGTTAAAGTGTCTACAACAGGAAGATTAAATTTTAAGCCAATGTTGAAATCATTGATATCGTGGGCCGGAGTTATTTTTAAAATCCCTGTGCCGAATTCCTTATCAACATATTCATCAAAAATCACCGGCACTTCTTTATTGATCAATGGAACGATAACTTTTTTTCCTTTCAAAAAAGAATAACGTTCATCATTTGGATTCGCACAAACCGCCACGTCGCCCATGATAGTTTCAGGCCTTTGAGTAGCAATCACAATGAAATCTTCCTGTTCCCCTACCCTGGAGGGGCCAGAGGAGGCTTTATACTTTATATAATACAGTTTCCCCGTCACATCTTTATATTCCACTTCTTCATCGCTCAAAGCTGTTTTGGCAGCAGGATCCCAATTGATCATTCTCGCGCCGCGATAGATCAATCCTTTATTATACAGATCAACAAAAACTTTGATCACCGCTTTGTAATAGTGGTCATCCATAGTGAATGTAACTCTGTCCCAGTCAACGCTGCATCCTAATTTTTCTATCTGGTTATAAATGATATTTCCATATTTTTCTTTCCATTCAAAAGCATATTTTAAGAATTCTTCTCTTGTCAAATTTTTTTTATCAATTCCTTTTTCTCTTTTCAGCATATCAACCACTTTCGCTTCTGTAGCGATGGAAGCATGATCGCTTCCCGGTACCCAGCAAGCGTTAAAGCCACTCATGCGCGCTTTTCTCACCAAAATATCCTGAACGGTTTCATTCAAGGTATGTCCCATGTGCAGTACTCCCGTTACATTTGGCGGAGGTATCACTACTGTAAACGGTGGACGGTTATCAGTGGACAAACTTTTAAAGTATTTTTTTATTTTCCAGTTTTCGGTCCATTTTTCTTCCACAGGCCCCGGAATATAATTCTTACTTAATTCCATTTTTTTGAAAAAAATTTATAGCCTGCAAATGTAATACAAACATGGTTTAGTACCTTGCTAAGTGCATTAGTAAAAATAAATTTTAACCACGCTTTGCTGTTCGCGATAGTAGATATTGAAACCACCGGTGGTTATGCCGCAGCCAATGGCATCACCGAAATAGCTGTTTTTATAAGTGACGGCCAAAAAGTTTTGGATGAATTCCACTCGTTAATCAATCCACATTGCATCATCCCCCGTTTTATAGAAGCACTTACTGGAATTACCAATGAAATGGTGGAATACGAAAGAGATTTTAAGAGTATTGCCGGCAGGCTTTATGAAATGCTGCATGATAAAATTTTTGTGGCTCATAATGTAAACTTCGATTATTCTTTTGTAAAACATCATCTGCTGGCTTGTGGCTATGAACTGAATTGTAAAAAAATATGCACCGTTCGTTTAGGCCGGAAAGTGTTGCCGGGATTAAGAGGATATGGCCTGGGAAAAATTTGCCATCATCTTGGAATTGAAATAGAAGAAAGACACCGGGCAAAAGGAGATGCGGCGGCAACGGTTAAACTATTGCATTATCTTTTAAAAAAAGACACTAACGGTCATGCCCACATGATGTTGAAATCAGGAAGCAAAGAGCAATTCATTCCTCCAAATATTCCTGTTTCTGAAATAAAAAAATTACCCTCTCTTCCCGGGGTCTATTATTTCCACAATAGCAAAGGCAAAGTAATCTATGTGGGCAAAGCAAAAAATTTAAGCAAAAGAGTAAATAGTCATTTTTCAAATAACAAGCCCAACCGGCAAAAGCAGGAATTTCTTAAAAATATTTATCACATTAGCTACAAGACGACCGGGACAGAATTAATGGCTTTTATCCTGGAAAGTACTGAAATTAAAAAATTATGGCCTGAGCAAAACCGCAGCCAAAAAAAATTCCAGCAAATGTTTGGCATGTATTCTTTCGAAGATAGCAATGGTTATTTGAGATTGTGCATTGAAAAGAGAAAAAAAAATCTGAAAGCTTTTTATTCTTTTAATCTGCTGGCTGAAGGATATTCCATGCTAAGGCATTTGGTGACTGAATTTGATCTTTGTCCCAAATTGTGTTTTTTACAATCCGCAAATATTGAATGCCAGTCATTGGCTGTAAATAAATGCAAGGGCGCTTGTGCGCAAAAAGAAACTCCTGAACAATACAATAAAAAGGTGTTGAATTGTATTGAACATATTGAAACGAAATTGCCCACTTTTGCTTTGTTGGATAGCGGCCTTCAACAGGAAGAACGGAGTTGTGTTTTAATTGAAAAAGGAAAATTTTATGGCATGGGTTATCTGCCTTCTGATGTAAATATCCATGAGGTAGATGAATTAAAGAATTACCTCACTCCTTATATTGAAAACGATTATATCCGTGGAATGGTTTTTCAATATGCTGAGCGGTTCCCCGCTAAAAAAATTGAAATCCCGGCGGATGCCTACCAAAATTAAAATCTTCATTATTTATTGATTCACTGTAAAATTTGAAATTTTTTTTTTTGCTGAATGGATTTTTTATATACATTTATCTTAGAAATTAAGATACTTTATAATTAAGTTAACTAATTATTAAGATAAAATATCAGTGATTATGACAATCGAAAAAAATAAAGACAAGCTGGTTTATGAGCTGATGACGGCTGTGCGCAAACTGACCCGTTCATCATTAATGCTTCAATATGCCATTGCTGAAAAGATGAAGCTAAACGCCACAGATGCGGAGTGCATTGACTTTTTGATGGAGATGGGGCCTTCTACTGCGGGAGAACTGGCTAAAGTAACGCGTCTTACAACCGGCGCTATCACTAATGTAATTGACCGCCTTGAGAAAGCCGGGTTTGTAAAAAGGGAAAATGACCCGAAGGACAGAAGAAAGATTATTGTAAGTTTTATTCCGAAAAAGATTGAAAGGTCGAAACGCTATTATGATGCAATGGCCGCAGACGTATATGAACTTTTATCAGGCTATAATGAATCGAAGTTAATATCCATTTTACAGTATTCAGATTCATTAACTGCCATTTTTCAAAAGCATGCGGAAAAAATATTTAGAAAATAAAAAATTAAAAACCTGTTTCTATCCAAAATCAGATACAAATGACAAAGA
>JBIQMJ010000236.1:0-7212 GCA_044463445.1 Segetibacter koreensis | reverse complement strand
GGCACTATGCCCAAAAGTGGCTGCCTGATGAAAAGGAAAGAGGTTTTCATGTAGTGGGAGGCATTCTTCAAATTGGTGCCTGGTGGATACACTCGGTGGGTATAATTTATACCCTGCTCCGTAAAAAGGTACCCTATATTCCGACTCCCAAAAACGATAATGAGCCATTACCCTTTTTGCTCAATGTACCAAACCTACTTATAGCCGCAATTTCATTGGCGGCAATTATATATGGTCTGCTGAAGGATTTTAACCCCTACACTATTTTTATGGCTGGGCTGGCAAGTATGCAGATAGTTTTTATGGTTTTTAACTTATCAATTTCGGGGTATGTGAGCAAGGAGAGCAGGATAAATAGTTTCGTAATGAAGTTGAGGAAGAATACCTGGCTTATCATAAAAACTCACGGCTTTTTAAGAAGGTTTTCGTTGGGGCTTTCTGTTTTAGTTATTATTTTTTTTGGATTTACCTATTGGAAGCAGCAGCAACTACCACAATTTTTACCAAAGCCATTGAAGGGACTTCAGGTCTTTTACCAGGGTTTATATCAGGATGATAGTGGAAGCCAAGGAAAGGAGAATTTAATTTTTGCCGTAGATAAAAGCAAGGATATTGCTATTGTTTCATCCGAAATTGCCTGGAACCTAGATGGAAATAATCTATTGGACACCAACTATTTGCAGCAGATTTACAGGCGTCATGCAATACCACTCATTGTTTGGAATCTATGGCAAAAAGACACTTGCGGTTTAAAAATGAATAATGATGGTATACAGGACATTCTAAAGGGTAAATATGATAAACTGTTTTCATCATTTGCCACGCAAATTGCCGGTTTAAATAAACCGGTATTCTTGCGGTTTGTAAATGAAAATACTGCTGACAGGCATTCCCTGTTTGCCTATTCAGGCGCTAAACCTGGTGATTTTAAAGAAGTATGGCAGTATGTTCATCGGAAATTTGATGAGGCGGGGGCTGATAAGGTAATCTGGGTATGGAATCCACCGGATGCGGCCACTGCTAATGATTACTTTCCGGGAGATGCTTATGTTGACTGGCTTGGAGTAAATATACTGGACACAAACCGCGGTTCGCTGGAAACCGACCTTCATAGTTTCGATTCTCTTTACCGGCCATACCATTCATTACAACTCTTTAAATCAGGTTTACCGGTTATGTTGACCGAAACAGTTGGTTCCCCGTCCAATAGATTAGAATGGTGGAATAATACATGGGAAACGCTTGATACTGCATTCAAAGAGATAAAGTCTATACTTGTGAATCCTGGTGATTATAATATGCTTGCCAATTCCCCGGGAATAAACATGCCAATAAGCGTGGATAAAATAGTTTGGCAAAAGACGTACGCCCATTCTGAATTGCAAAAGCTGCCTTTTCCAGTCAGGAGTATTATATATAACAAAGGATATAACTGGTTCAGAAACAGGCACACACTGAATTTGAAAATAATTGAAAATGATGTGCAAGCTATGAAAAACATTGGTGCCAACGCTGTAGAAAGAAGGATGCCGGGCATATATGATCGTGATTTAAAAAAAGCGGTGGTATCAGCTAAAATGAATTTAATAGTTCGCTTCGGGTTCCTGGCGACCCCGAATGTAATTGATGATAACAAAAAGATGAAGAACCAAAAGGAAAAGATACTCGGGGTTATAAGAAATAATCTTGATAAAAAATATATTGTGGCATGGAACCTGGGCGATGATGTATTGCATGATCTTGCCAGCCAAACCTATAAGCCCGACTACTTTTACTATGAACAAAAATATATTGCGTGGTTAGAGGATTTGTGCCGTGAGATTCGAAAAATAGATACAGTAAGGCCAATCGTTATGGATTTGGATTGGGATATAAATGGCCGGAAACAATTTAATAATTACAAAAGCCATATACCGCAGATAAATACTTACAGGCTATCGGTAAATTTAAAAGATTCGGCTTTACTTAAAGAACCGCTGGAACACGGGATGACATGGGGAAAGGTGGATGTACAATTATGGCACCTTATTCCAGGTATTAAACAATCCGGTACTGTACCTCAATGGCAGGATATTGAAACCACAGATTATGTAAAGCTAAAAGGACTTCTTGATCTGGAGGGTAGAAAAAAACAAGGGTATAGGGATGTACTAAATTTTTGGGGAAATCAACAAACACTTTCCTCTCCTATACCAGAAATAAGAATTCTAAAACCTGCTCAAGTTACTGTTGTTAATGATAGATTAGTGTATCATATTGTGTATAAAGATAAAAACAGTAACATCTGGAAGCTGTTTAATGGTGATGAAAAGAATATCAAATTTGAATGGTATTTGGTAAGGACAGATCGATATGGAAATACAATGTTCATGAACCAGGTAGGTAATCATCAGTATGTTGAGTTAAAAATCCCCCCCAATCCTCAGTATTACAGATTATATGCAGAAGTCATATCCGGAGAAGAGGTAAAGATGGCAAATACCACTTTAAATACTCCCTTAGAATGATATTGACTTCTGCCCAAAGTGTGATCACTACAAACCGGTTAATACAAAAATGGTAGAAATGGTATAGACCCAATAAGAATAATATGCTTCCTAAAATCCCCGGTTATAATCGTTGTTCGTATTCCCTGATGATAAACTTTGGTTACTATAAAGCTATTCAGAATCTTCGCTATGTCTTTCAACCATTTACCACCATTTCAACGGGAACTGAATTTGTTCTACCGTGCTTACCACCAGGTCGGGCTTGAATGCATAATGACTGATGTCTTCCTTTTTTGCAATGCCCGACAATACTAAAATTGTTTTATACCCCATCTGGACACCGCCTTCTATATCAGTTTCCATTGTATCCCCTATAACTGTTGTTTCTGCGGTTTCTAATCCCAGGTATTTCCTGGCAGAGCGCATCATTACTGGGCTTGGCTTGCCGGTTACAAATGCCTTTCTGCCCGTAGCTTCTTCAATCATGGCTGTGGTAGCGGCAATGCCGAGGTTATTCCATCCGGGTTTTTTGGGCGAAGGGTCCCTGTTGGTGGTAATAAATTTTGCTCCTGCGAGGATCATGTCAACTGCACGCTGAACCATTTCCAAAGTAAAATTTCTGCCTTCGCCCAACACCACAAATTCAGGATCTGTATTGACCAGGGTAATGCCGTTTTCATGCAGGCTGGTTAATAATCCGCCTTCGCCCAACACATAAGCAGTTCCGTTTTTCCCCTGGTCCCCTAAAAATTTACCAGTTGCCATTGCGCTTGTATATACATGGTCTTCGTTAACCTCAATGCCAAATCCTTTTAGCTTTCGTACCGACTCAAGCCGGGTACGCTGGCTATTATTGGTCATGAAAGTGAATGGTATTTTTTGCTTAATCAGGTTGTTAATAAATTTATCAGCTCCCTCTATTAAGGTTTCGCCGCTATATATTACGCCATCCATATCTATTAAAAGCCCGTGTTTCATAAAATTTATTTTGATTAAAAAGAAGCTTCATTTTTTTTCGATACGCAATTTACTGCATTACATCTCATACCTGGATTTCACTACATTATGTTTTTATTACCACTAAATAATTTGAGAATGCAACCGATGGCAATCCTAAGTTTATATTTTGCTGGCCACTTGCCATTCGGCTTTGATATTATATCCTACTGTATAATTCCTTAGGATGCCGTTCAGATTACCTGGTATTACGATAGAAGGTGTATTCAGGCCAAATCGCCCGGTTTATTTTTTCCCTTTTTTTAATGAAGATTCTCTTACAATAAGGTCAGACTTAATAATCATAGTGCTGGTAAGGTTCATATCCCACTGGCCTTTTAAATGTCCAATCAGTGTCCTGGCTGCAAGCTGGCCCATTTCAAAACCCGGGTAATTGATGGTGGTTAGCTTGGGGCTTACCACTTTACCTATGATGTCATTATTAAAGCCAACAATAGCCACATCCTGCGGAACCCGAATGCCATTGTCTTTAAGCGCCTGCATTACGATTGCCGCACAAAAATCATTGGTAATAAAAATACCATCAGGCAAGGTTTTCATCGCAAGAATAGCCTTAGCTGACCTTTGGGCATCTTCTTCCTTAAGACCATCTACAATTAAAAGTTTCTCATCGAATTTTAATTTATGATCTGTCAAAGCCTGTTTATACCCTCTCAATCTTTCTGCATAAACATTTCTTTTGAGACTCGAAGTAATGTGTGCAATCCGTTTGCATCCCTGTTCAATCAGGTGTGACGTAGCATCATAACCGGCCTTGAAATTATTGATAATGATCTTGGCGCCCTCGCTGTTTTCATAAACACGATCAAAAAAGACCACAGGTATCTTCTTTTCCTGGAATTGTTTAAAGTGCTCAATATCTGTGGTATTAAAGGAAAGAGAAGCGATAACGCCATCTACTCTTTTTTGAAAGAGATTGCGTGCATTAGCAATTTCAATATCCACATTTTCCGCTGAGTGAACAATGATGAGATTGTATTTTTCTGCTCTTGCTACTTTTTCTATTCCTGCCAAAACCGAGGTAATAAAATAACTATTGAGCTCATGGAGAATCACACCAATTGTATTTGTTTTTTGCAATCTGAGACTGCTGGCAAAAAGATTCTGTCTGTAACCTAAACTCTCTGCTAAAGCCACCACTTTTTTCCTGGTAGGAACGCTGACGGCCTTATTATCATTAAGCGCGCGGCTGACTGTCGTGGGAGAAATACTTAGCTTTTTGGCAATATCATAAATGGTAATTTCCTTGTCTTGTTTCAAGATTGTAAGTTTTAAAGAGACAAATGTAAGGTAAGTATAAAAAAAAAATTTATGCAATCGATTGCTATTTTAAAAATAATTCCTATTTTGCACATGAATTACTTGATTTACGATGCTTGATCTCAACAAAATTAGAATTTAGGCCATACAAAATGATCTGAAAATTTTAGATTAGGCTATTTAATTTGTTATCGGTTTCAAACTTAGAACACAGAATTTTATTTTTTTATGCTGGTGATGCCAGCTTTTGATCTGAATTATAAATGACTAATAATATGCCATTAAACAATGCACACTTCAGCTTCAAATATTTAAACCAACTTTTTCTTATGATTATTATTATTGCAAATCGCTTGTTCAGGATATTTTCCTCATTTGCAGGAAAACAATCTCTTGCTCTCTTCCTGGTAGTGTTGGGTTTGGGATTCCAAAGCACTATCCGGGCGCAAACAGTAAAAGGGACCGTTTCTGATGAATCTGGAAAATCGATCCAGGCGGCCTCAGTGTTAATAAAGGGAACTACCCGGGGAACGGTCACTGATAAAAATGGTGATTTTTCTATTACTGCCTCACCGGGCAATGTATTAGTGATAAGCTCTTTGGGATTTATAACCAAAGAAGTCTCGCTTAATGATGAGAAGAGTATTGCAATTACGCTTACCCCTACTAACGCAGAACTCAGTACAGTCGTGGTGGTTGGATATGGTACTCAAAAGCGTACGGAAGTAACAGGGGCTATTTCAACAGTTAGTGGTAAAGTGGTTAATGAACTTCCGGTCGTTAGCGTGCAACAGGCATTACAAGGACGCGTGCCTGGTCTTTCAGTAACCAATAACGGTAGCCCGGGAACTTCTCCTCTCGTTTCTATTAGAGGAATTAGTACTATTTCCTATAGTACCAATCCGTTATACGTTATAGATGGGTTTCCTACGGGTGATTTATCAACATTTGATACAAGAGATATTCAATCGGTGGATGTTTTGAAAGATGCTGCTGCTGCTGCAATTTATGGATCGAGAGCTACGAACGGTGTTATTATGATCACCACTAAAAAAGGCAGCCGTGATGGTAGAATGCATGTGAGTCTTGATTCTTATTACGGGATACAGGATGTTACCCAAAGACTGAGTTTGCTCAATCCCACTCAATTTGACCAGTATGCGATTGCTTACAGAGGAGAAAAAGTGGGGCGCCGGCAAGAACCCTGGGCTAGCAAGCCGATTTATCAGGGTGCTACCAATACTTATGGAAATAATGTAACAAATTGGCAGGATGAATATTTTAAACAGGGAGCAATGACCTCAACCAATATTGGCCTTAGTGGAGGTAATGATATTTCCAGGTTTTATGCTTCTGCAGGCTATTTAGATCAGACAGGAACTACTCCTACTGTTGGTTACAAGCGTTACAATTTCCGTATTAATTCAGAACATAAGATCGGCAGCGTATTTACGTTCGGTGAAAATTTGTATGCAGCTTATGGCGACCAGGCCTACGATAATAATGAAACGCAAACCAGGTCAAATTTGGTGAACGTAATTAAAATGATGCCATATATGCCGGTATATGATCCGACTACTACTGATGGATTCAGAGGTGTTAACTCGGTACTTGATGGCGGAGACCCTACCAATCCTATAGAGGACGCGAAAGTAAAAAATCCCGGTAACAGAACTACAACTAAAATCTTTGGAACTGCTTACCTGGAAGTAAAATTTACAAATTGGCTAAAATTCCGTTCAACATACGGTTTAGATTATGCGAATGGTTTGGATTATCGCTTTTCTCCCATATTTAATGACAGTGGAACTATTAATGGTTCCAGCGCTATTTTGGCTACGATTACTAATAACAGAAGTATTTCAACAGTGCAATTGGCTACTCAACAGCTTACTTTCGATAAAAACTTTGGTGATCACCATGTTACTGCTACGGCAGTTTTTGAATACCAGGGCCAAAAAATCCGTAATGAGAATGCAAATGGAAATCAGTCGTCTAATGATCTGAAAACGCTGAATAATGCCAGCAATACTTTCGTCCAGACACTCAAATTTGAAAACAGTATCATATCCTATATAGGTCGTGTAAATTATGACTTTAAAGGAAAGTATTTGTTGAGTGGCGCTATTCGCCGGGATGGTCTTTCTGTTTGGGCCCCTGGAAAAAAATGGCAAACATTTCCATCAGGATCCATAGGCTGGAGGATAGACCAGGAAGATTTCATGAAGAATCAATCAAAGATTTCAGAATTGAAACTCCGCGCCGGGTATGGACTTACCGGTCTTAATGGTACTAATTTGGGCAATTATCCCTGGTTAGTGACCGTCAGTGCAAATAGTGCCTATTACCCTTTTGGTAATGTATTAACCAGCGGGCCGGCTTCTTCTATTCAGGCATTAGGTAATACTGACCTGGAATGGGAAAAAACAAAACAGCTTAACATAGG
>JBIQMJ010000235.1:0-7241 GCA_044463445.1 Segetibacter koreensis | reverse complement strand
AGGAACTTATTTTAGCTATGAATAAATTAACCGCAGGGCCACACCCACAAATCAATTTTTCATTTCTGCTTCCTATCAGTGAAGCACAATGCGTTCCATGTCCGAAAGAATCTTCGATGTTTACTAACAGGCCTGTTGCCGAGGAGATAATGAATGATTTGGATTCTTTGACTGCCAAAGCAAGATCAATAATATTTGGATTATACCCGGTATCGAGAACGGCAACCTTCGCATTAGCGCCTCTTTCGTTATACTTATTCCAGACAGTATCAATCTTCAAATCGTTAAACCATTTGAAAGTGGGATTCACTCCATCTCTGGCCACTACATTCTCACTGCCCGCTTTTATTTTCCATATATTACTTTCTCCTCCTTTGGGGACTTCACCCAGAATTTCTTCATCATCCAGCCATACCCTGTCTCCTTTCAATAATTTTCCTCTATAAGTGGCATCGCTTTCATCAGAAGGCTTGCTTCTTATATTTAAAATTTCTTTGGTGACGATATATTCCTTCATTATCCAAAAGAATTAATGGCCGGTTTTTGATTTACTTTTTCAGTTATCGAAACGGTAGCGGGCTGGCTGGCTGAATCTTCCGAAGGTTTATTGCCACCCGCTCTTACGTTCACAAACCGGTTCAGTAAATCGAACCAGAAAGGAGCGCCCATCGTTATGGCAAATGCTGTAATAAGGAAGCCAAACAAGCTTCGCGGCTTTTTTGCCGTTTCATGAAAAATAAACCTCACTTTGAAATAATATTTTTTCCATCCCGAAGGAGTCAGGTAATATGGTAAATTAAAATACCAATGTTTAATGGTTGTATTCGCTTTTGTAAAATCCCATCCCAGCCCCATCAATGAATTGAGCGGCGCAATGGTGGAATCATACAAACTCTGAATTTGCTTTATTTGTTGCTTCACTGTATCCTGGCTGTCTTTGGTTGAATCTAAGCTGTCTTTGGGAACACTAACGGTATGGCTTACACTATTTTGTTTTTTTACATAAGCAGCAGCGCTTTGCGCCATTGTTTCCCTTAAATCTTTGTCTACAGAGAGTCTGTGTACGATATCAATCGTACTTACATTTAAACCAAGCGCCAGCACGAATCCAATCACAAACAAAATTTTTGTAGACTGCCGTTTATACCATCCCGATACCCGGTTCATAGTATCATCATACCAGTTTTCTATCAGTAATTGAAATTTTTGGAGGTCGCCGTTTGCTTGCTGAATATATAAATTTAAAATATTTTTTAGATCTGGATTATTTTCCAATTGACTGTTCACAAATGTTTTAATATCATTCATCAACATGGGCCGCCCATTGTGATCATTTTTATTATTCCCAAGCACATCGAGAAGAATATCCGAAAAAGCAGAGGAAGTAAGATAAGCGGGCTTTTTATACAAAAGGGAGTCTTCGGATTTTCTCCTGAACAATGGATGGTTGATAATGTTGGCGGCAAACAGCGCGGCTTTTTTATTCAGCTTGCTTCTATAAATTTTGGTGGGTGTGGCGGAGTTGATATTACAGGTCTTAAAAAAATCTTTTCTATCTATTGGGGTGATTGTATTCTTTTCTTTCATTGATTCTCCTGATTGGACGCCTGATTTAATTTTATGATAAAACCACCAAAAGATATTTGCCAATTTATCCCACCAGTAATAGCTGTAATTTTTCCCATCAAGCATTTGCTCAATTGCCTTTTCCAGCATCCGGTGCCTGTAGGCAAACAGCGTGGCAATAAATTCGTTAATGGCTGAAGCCAATAAACTGTACAGAAGAAAAATAAAAATCAGGCCAATGAAAATATCCAAAGCAGCATTATTAAACATACTGTGCGTTTTAATTTTTAATGATAGCCGTGAAATATTTTTTCAGGTTACAATTTTATTCCCAACGCCTTAGCAGTCTGGGGCCCCACTTCTCCGTCTACTACCAGGTGATTGGCCTGCTGAAAAGCTTCTACCGCTTTTAAAGTTTCCGGCCCGAAGATGTTGTCAATTCCGTGAGGGTCAAACCCCGCCGCTTTCAATGCTCTTTGGATCCGGCCGATCTTTGTGCCCACCATCCTGGGCAAGGTAAAGCGATAAATAGTATAATCTGGCGCCTCATAATTCACAACCGGTTGTTGACTATAATCCACCCACGGAACCAATATTCCAAAATCCCATCTTCTTCCATTTATCACTGAATTGATCACGCCATCTGCATGACTGTGCGCTTCCACTGTGCCTCCAATGCCATCTGATACTACAATGTGGCCTGACAGGCCAACAGCCGGCACGCGAAGGATGGCTGCCCCGGGAGTTCTTGCGGCTTGTTCAACGGTAATGATCTTTCCTTTTGTTTCGGCATCGTTTCTCCAATACCCTGTGTAGGCATCGGCCGTTGCGGGATTGCCGAGATCATTGTTACAGCCATAAAGTTTACCGGAAATTTGGAATATGATCCATGTGACAAATTCTGCACAATCCCATGGGCCTTTCCATGATTTGTTATTTTTTGGGACCTGCGACCCTAAAATGTAAGACTCTCCTACATGCTTATTTCCCAGAGTTAAAATTTCTTTGCCTGTCATTTGATTAGGATTTAATTGTTTAACTATATTGATAGAGTATATTAAGCTAAGCGGGAGAAAGCTTAATTCTTTAATGAAAATTGCTGCAATTTTCATTAAAGAACATTTGCAGAATAGTCAGTTTCAGATCAACGACGCAATTTCATAATCTTCAGTGGGAAAGCCTTTGGGGGAATTTTATAAGATTGGAGACACCAAGTTAAATAAAAAATATAATATATGAATGGTAGCGGTAAAATTTTTTAATTTTAATTTTTTGGATTCAGAAAGCCAGATTATTATTTTTCCAACCGGGTGATTAAAAGAAATAGCCCGAACGTACTTAGGCTATTTCAGTAAACGAATAAATACCGAAGATTTTGTTATTCTTCTTTTTCTACTTCCGGCCATGCATCCTTATCCCATTTTAAAAGAAGAATTTGCAATTTCGGTTTTCCATTATCATTAGCATCATACGCATGGAAAACCAGGTAGTCTTTCCCGCTATCCGAATGAATGGAACTTTCCCTTGTTTAATAATGCAAGGATCATGCACTGAAATGTTTTCCTGCTGGGCTGAAGAACTAAGAGATGTTACCAATACAATAGAAGTTACAAATACAGTGCGTATTAGTAAAGGCTTAAGTTTTTCATTATGTGGATTTTAAGATCTAAGTTGTTGCAAGTTTATAAGTTTATCTCCACATTTTCCCGTTCATAATTAAAATGAGTGTGGTGGAAAGCTATATAAAATATAGTAGAAGAAGGAGAAATTAAAGGAATTTTTATTTAGCGGTTCTTATAGGCAGAACTTCAAAAAATGTCAAAACCAACTGCTCTTTCGCTTGCGTAATATTTACCAATTACGACAATGTGTTTAAACAATCTTTTGTCTAATCGTTCCATTCTCCCAAGTGATAAAATCACCTTCTATACTTGCAGGATGCTAAACAAATAATGCTTCAACAGCGGAGACTAAGGGATTCGAACCCTTGATACCCTTGCAGGTATACACACTTTCCAGGCGTGCTCCTTCAACCACTCGGACAAGTCTCCATTTTTTAAAAAGGAGTGCAAATCTACAAATTAATGTGAGTAATAAATCCTGTAGGGCCAGGCATCTTATAACCATCTTTAATTTCCTCCGTCTATCTCATCCGAAAGGATATTATTGTCTTTCTCATCAAGGACGGAAGGTGCCTTCCCAGGCCAATGAAGATAAAGAAAGATTGCGCCCAATATTGTCAGTAAAATGCCCCACCAGACGCCGGCGTGCAATTCCTCCAGCACCACATGCGGGTTTTGAGTTGTAGAAAGTCCGGGGATGTTGGCAATTAAAACGATAGGGCCATAGATGGCTAACATTATCCCTACAAAAAACCATATTGAAAAACCTTCTTCTTTGTGCATAAAATATAATTTTTTACCAGAAAATAATTTGTAAAATAATAAACGCAACCAGCACCACCCCTGCCCAAAAAATCGGGCGTTTCATTAAAGGAAGATGAGCGTCTGAGGGCAGGTCGGTACAACCTCTTACTAATCCAACTAATTCCCCGACAGGCTTGGGCTTCGTAGCAAAGCTAACAAATACCGTTACCAGCACGCATATTATCCATGACCAAAGCGCACGATACATATCTTCTGCCATCGCTTTTGCATCCGCCGAACCTGTGATGATGGCGAGTGCCCGCGGGTCTATTCTTACCCACGCCCACATGCCAACTGAGGCAACTGTACCCGCAAGTAATCCCCAAAAGCCTCCTGCTGATGTAGTTCTTTTCCACAACATGCCCAAAATAACCGTACCAAATAATGGCGCAATGAAAAAGCTGAATAGAGCCTGCACATAATCCATAATGCTGGCGGCATTTTCCACCAAATATGCGGTGCCAATGCTGATAAGCACACCAACAAAAGTAGCCCACCGGCCCATTTTTACATAATGTTTGTCAGTAGCCTCTTTCTTCGTAATCTTAAAATGAAGCGGCCTGTATATATCATAAGTCCACACAGTGGAGAAAGCCGTGACATTGCCAGCCATACCCGACATGAAGCCGGCAATAAGGGCTGTTACTCCCAACCCTAATAATCCCGGACCTAAATATCGCGCCATCATTAAAGGAAGAATTTCGTTATAACTTGCTCCCCCTGTTACCGCCGCCTGGGCCTGTCCTACCAGGCCAGGCATCACTGCCAAACCAATCAGGCCAGGTAAAATCACAATTAAAGGAACCAGCATTTTAAATCCTGAACCAATGATGGGAGCCATTTTTGCTGACCGCAAATCCTTTGCAGAAAGTACGCGTTGAACAACCAGAAAATCAGTAGTCCAATATCCAAATGAAATAATAAATCCTAAGCCAAACACAATTCCAATCCATTGAATGCCCATCGGATTGTCGTTAAAATGACCCAACGTGCTCCACATATGCGTATAATCTCCACCGGGAAGATTATGCTGGATTCTACTTACCATTCCCTTCCAGCCGCCAACTTCGACAAGTCCGAGAATGGGCACCAGCAAGGCACCCGCCCAGATGAGCACAAACTGCAAAACTTCATTGAATATGGCAGAAAGCAAACCACCTAACAGCACATAAACCATCACGGTGATAGAAGATACCCAGATGCTGAAGTTTAAATCCCATCCCAAAATCACTTTCATTACCAATGCCATCGCAAACATATTTACACCACTCATGAGCACCGTCATAAAACCAAAAGAAATTGCTGATAACATGCTGGTGCTTTTACCGAAACGCAATTTTAAATATCCCGGAACAGAATGTGTTTTGGATATGTAATAAAATGGCATCATAACAATACCCAGGAAAAGCATCGCCGGTATGGCGCCAATCCAATACCAGTGAGCTGCTAAAATTCCATATTGATACGCGGCGGCGGCCCAACCCATCAGTTCGAGCGAACCGAGGTTAGCCGAAATAAAAGCCAGTCCGGCAATCCACATGGTCATCTTTCTTCCTGCAAGAAAAAAATCATCGCCCGTTTTGGTGAATCTTACCAGGTAATAACCGATTCCTAAAACGATTAGGAAATAAATAATAATGATGAGTAAGTCTGCCCAGTTCAATGAAATTAATCCGCCGGAGAGTAAAAATCCTTTGAAGAAAGTAGCCATGGTATTATTTTATCTTTTGTTACTGATTAAAGAATTCTGATTTAAAATTGTTATTCATTTTTTATTTTATCGCCAGATCATTCCATCTCAATTCATTTTTAAAATCACGGATATTTGTTTGTTTACTGATCAGCAAACATTCAATTCCGGCCATATCCGCAAAGTCTTCAAGATGTTCCGCAGTTAGGTTTTGGCTAAAGCAGGTATGATGTGCGCCACCGGCCAAAATCCATGCAGCACAACCCGTAGCCATATCCGGTTTGGGTTTCCACAAAACCCTTGCAACGGGAAGGTTTGGTAAATCGTGTACAGGAGCAACTGCTTCCACTTCGTTTACCAACAAACGAAAGCGGTTTCCCATGTCAATCATAGAAGCATTCAACGCGTCGCCACCACTGACATTAAACACCAGCCGCACCGGATCCGCCTTTCCACCGATTCCTAAAGGATGAATTTCGCACGAAGGTTTGCCATGAGCAATAGAAGGACAAATTTCCAGCATGTGAGAACCAAGCACCATTTCATTATCGGGATTAAAGTGATAGGTATAATCTTCCATAAAAGAATTGCCGCCCTTCAATCCACTGCCCATCACTTTCATCGCCCGCACCAATGCTGCTGTTTTCCAATCGCCTTCGGCGCCAAAGCCATAACCAGCCGCCATCATACGCTGCGCGCCTATTCCCGGCAACTGTGTCATTCCATGAAGGTCTTCGAAAGTATCCGTAAATCCTTTGAAATTTCCCTGTTCTAAAAAATATTTCAATCCTAATTCAATTCGCGCAGCATCTAATAAAGACTGATGCTTTTCATTGGCCTGGTTCAGCCTTTCAGTGAGCTTATAATTGTCCTGGTATTCCTGTATCAATTTACTTACATCAGCATCCGCGACTTCATCAATTACTTTTACCAGATCGCCAATGCCGTGCGTATTTACCGAATAACCAAATTTCATTTCGGCTTCCACTTTATCGCCGTCAGTAACTGCCACATACCTCATATTATCGCCGAAGCGAACAAACTTTGCACCCTGCCAATCGTTCCAGCCGGCAGCAGCGCGCGCCCAAACATTAATACTTTCCAGCACTTTTGCATCCTGCCAATAGCCAACCACCACTTTTCTTCTCAAACGCATGCGGCTCATGATAAAACCAAATTCCCTGTCGCCGTGAGCGCTTTGATTGAGGTTCATAAAATCCATATCAATATCATTCCATGGAATGTCGCTGTTGAATTGCGTGTGCAAATGGCACAATGGTTTTTGCAAAATCTTCAATCCGCCAATCCACATTTTTGCCGGGGAAAAAGTATGCATCCATGCAATGATGCCAATACAATTTTTTGCCGTGTTGGCTTCGGAGCAAATGTTATAAATTTCTTCAGGCGATTTTACCGTTGGTTTAAAAATAACAGTCACCGGAATTCGTGAATCAGCATTCAAAAACTGCGCAATAATTTGAGAATGTTCCGCTACTTTTTTCAGCGTTTCTTCCCCATACAAATGTTGGCTTCCTGTAACAAACCAGACTTCAAGATTA
>JBIQMJ010000234.1:0-7248 GCA_044463445.1 Segetibacter koreensis | reverse complement strand
AGCTAATACTGGTGGGTATGGGAACGCTGCTTTTGGTGGGCATTCTTTATTCAAAAATACCACAGGCCGATGGAACACCGCTCTTGGCGATAGCTCTTTGTTTAATAACGTGACAGGCATTGCTAATACTTCCACAGGATATACAGCAGGGCTTTCAGCTACAGGAAATTACAACGTTTACAACGGATGGAGTGCCGGGGGCTCTACAACTGGAGGTGGAGCAGCTACGGGTAATTCTGTATATGTAGGAGCCAATAGCGGCGGCGCAATGACTGGTACAGGAGCAGATAATACAGCCGTAGGTGGTGGTGCGCTTTACGGTGGAAGTGGTACGCAGAATACAGCAATAGGATCAGCAGCAATGCAATCTTCTACGGGTATTAAAAATACATCTGTTGGCTATCTTTCCTTAAACGCTAATACTTCAGGTGCTAATAATGCAGCTTTTGGTTCTTATGCAGGAAGATATAATACCACTCTGTCAAACAGGATATTTATTAATTCTTTGGACAGAAGTAATTTAACCGGAGACACAACAAAATCCCCAATATATATCAACCAAAGCACTACACTTAATCAGTATGGAAGATTAGATAATCAAGTTGTAACATTTAACGGAGCTGTGGGTATTAATACTAATCAAATTCCTGCCTATGCGGCACTATATATTCCTGATACCCTAAAAGGAATAATAATACCCTCTATGCCTTCTTATAACAGATCAGGTATTACATCAAGAATCCTTTCAGGAACTATAAGTGGTGGGTCAGGTTATACTAACGGGTCTTATGTCGCTTCTCTTACTGGCGGTTCAGGTACAAGGGCTGTAGCAAATATAACCGTAGCAGGTGGTGTAGTCACAAGTGTAAATTTAACATCAATAAGTTCAAATCCGGGTATTAACTATGCCGTAGGTGATGTTCTTAGTGCCACCACAGCGTCTTTAGGAGGAACTGGCTCAGGTTTCACTTTTACAGTAACAGCTTTAATCCCGGTTCAGGCTGGTTTGCTAACATACGATTCTACACAAAAGAAGATGTACCAATGGAATGGCGCATCTGAATCTCCATTTTTAGACAGCACAAATACATACGTTGCAGGTAAGGACTTTAGCGCACAAACAGCTAATAAGACTGTAGCAACTTATACAGTAGGCGCAGTTAATTCCCGATTTGATGTGAGTGGCTCTATTGATATTTCTTCTGTAAGCGGTGGTACAGTCACCTTACAAGCTACATGGACAGATATTAATTCACAGACACATACTAAGTCTTTTTTTAGTCAGGGAGAAACAACCGCAGCACTTTCTATTGTCAACGATGCAAGTTCATTTCCACCGATGAGAATTTGGGCTAAGTCAGGAACAACGGTGACTATATCAACCGTTGTTACTGGAACAATTACATATGATGTTACAGGTACAATTATGTACATAAGATAATGACAAAATACATAATCATATTATTTATTGCTTTATTGCATCACATTGTAAGTGCGCAAACGGCTTACCATGTTGCAAGTGATGGTTCAGGGAACTTCACTACAATAGCACAAGTAAATGCCGCAACATTTTCCCCCGGCGATAATATTCTTTTCAGGAGAGGTGATACATTCTATGGTGCATTGATAGTTAAGAACTCAGGCACATCAGGAAATCCAATAACTTATGGAGCCTATGGCACGGGTCCAAAACCTGTTATAAGTGGTATGCAGGCTGTAACAAGCTGGACAAACAAAGGGGGAAATATTTGGGAGAGCACTAATACTGTTTCCACGTTATCAAATGTAAAACAGGTTGTTATTAATAACGTTACAATCCCAATGGGGGCAATACCTAACCGTGACGATACTTATCCTTTCTTGCCAAATTATTACACTTTTCAAAGCCATACCGGAACAGGCTTAGGAACTACCACACTTACAAGCAGTAGCCTTGATGGTACGAATTGGACAGGTGCAGATGCGGTGGTTCGTTCTAATCACTGGACAATGGATAAAGAACCTATCACAGCATCTTCAGGAACTACAATTACCTACTCAGGACAATCAGATGGAACAGACGGTGGGGGATTAGTGAATGGTTGGGGATTCTTCATACAAAATGACATCAGAACTTTAGACCAGCAAAACGAATGGTATTACAATCCTTCAACAAAAAAGCTAAGCATTTATAGCACCACAACTCCAACAGGTGTACAAGTGACAAATGTTGACACTGTTTTTTATGTAAGAACTAAAAGCTATATCACAATTGACAATATTGACTTTGAAGGCGCAAATACTTCGGGACTTGTAATTTCCTCATCTCCTAATTGCACTGTTACTAATTGTAATGTAGCCTATACAGGAGAAATCGCACTTTCTGCAAATAACACTTCAAATTATTTAACCGTTGATAATAATACGTTCTCTGATCTTGGAAGCGGTGCGATTTGGAATAACGATGGAGGTACTAACTGGATTATCACCAATAATACAATTAAAAGGCAGGGTATAGTTAGTGTTACAAGGCCAAATGATTACACCTATGGTGCAATCAATGTCTATTCGCCTAATGCTTTAATTCAATATAACAGCATTGACAGCGCCGCTTATGAGGGGATACACTTCAGACCTGGAGGCGTACAAGTGAAGAATAACGTTGTTAAAAATTACGGCTTCCTTCGTGATGATGGCGGTGGTATTTATACAGGCTTCGGCAATGAATTGAACAAAATTATAGATGGAAACATTGTTATTAATTCAATCGGTAACGGACGCGGTGTTTTAGGAGGCGCAACTGCAAGTAATGGTATCTATGCAGATGGGCTGTCAGATGGCGTAACTATAACGAACAATACCGTTGCGAACATAAGAAATGCGGGAATATTTTTAAATAACGATACTGCCATGTTCGTTCGCAATAACCTTGTAGTTAGTTCCGGTGCAGGGAGTGATTTTACAAGGGGAAACTTAATGGTGCAAACCTATAACGGTTCACCATACGCAGGCTATCAGAGAAATAACCGGGTTACCAATAATATCTTTTTTCAGAAAAGAGCAGACCAATATAATATCTTTTTTTATGAAAGCACCGATGGCACAAATACAGCACAGAATTTTGGAATATTAGATTCAAACCTTTACATAAAGGCTTCTGACAATAATTTAGTCTATTATGACAGATATGATACAGCCAGTACAGCTATGACTTTTTCCAGATGGCAAACTACATCTACTCAAGAAGTTCACGGTTCTGCTTATGCAGGTAACGGTTCAATCGATACCAACAATGTAATATTAGTTTACAATCCCACAAAGACTGATTCTATTGTCAACTTAGGCGCGATTTATAAGGATTTCAAAGGGGCTACTTATAATACAATTACACTAAGTCCTTATAGAAGTGCTTTGCTGATTTATGATTCACCTTCTGTTCCTGCACCCACAATTTTAATGTCAGGCACACAAACTATCACAGTAACATCAACATCTATTTACGCCGTTCCTTCGTGGGCTTCCGGTCATTCAGGAACGGTTGCATGGACAAAAGTTTCAGGCCCAGGCACTACAACTTTTTCTGCTCCGACATCAACATCTACAACCGTTTCAGGATTAGAAAATGGTGATTATGTTTTCAGATGTACCGCTACACAAGATGACGGACAAACTGTAACAGGTGATGTTTCTGTTCATGTTACGATTAGTACCCAAGTGCCGGTAATTTATTTCAAAAAACCAACAATCGTAATTCAACTCCATTAAAATGAAAAAATTATTAACCATCGCAGCAATATTTATTACAACCGCTTCTTTTGGGCAAAAAGAAAAAATTGAAATTAAGCATGATACTTTGATTGTACCGCTTGGTAGTTGTAAGGTTATCAAACTTGGGGATAAATATTATGAAGTTGAAGTGAATTTAAAAGAAGTGCCTAAACCTGATACTATTTCATCGGGTAGTATTTATTTACCTAATTGGCAAGGTCCTAGGATTCAATTAGCGCCTTACACGCCATATTCATCTGAAAATATAAAAGGAAATTAATATGAAAGCAACCGAACAACAATTAGAAATAATGGCAGCGGAAACTAATCCGTACAGAACATCTGCACCATTTGGAGATGAAACGCGCGGTTACAAATTAGGCTTTGTTGATGGGTATAATCAACGTGATAAAGAACTTTCTAAACGAATGAGTGACGAAGAATTAAGGCAAAAGATTGAAGCTACTTACGAACCAAATATGGTTCGTCCTGACACTGAAGCACTCATGAATATAGCTAAAAAATACGCAAACATTTTAAACCAATATCGATGAAAAAACTATTATTTATTTTCTTGTTACTTGCGGTAAGTACCGCGATAAAAGCGCAATCAGCAACCTTCACGTATGATGCCACCAACGATATAACAATTCAGGGTGGAGACGGAACGGGCACAATTGTAAGCACTCAATGGACAGTCGTTGGCACACCACCTTCAACCGTTCAGTTTACAAATCCAACTTCTAAGATTTTAACGGCAACAGTAACAAAGGATGGTACATATACTTTCCAATTGACCGCTAAAGACAATCTGGGAAATGTTGCAACGGCTACGATTACAGGGATTGCCTACGCAAAACAAGTCATAATCATAAATCTTAAAGTAACACAACTTTCCCAACAAATAAAATGAAATGGTTGTTAGTCATAGTACCCATAATTATTTGTTCGTGCACAACTGTAAAAGAAGCGCGGAAAACTACCACTACAGTTGTACTGGATAGTTCAGGTTCTTACATAAAAGGCGGCGATGGTAAAGGCTATTTTACCATGTGGAACTGGAAACAAATAGCAGGTGAAAAAGCAACAATTGAAAATCCAAGCGCGGCGGTAACAAGAGCTTATATAACAAACGGAAACTATGTGTGGCAAATGACAATAACCGACAATTTAGGACAAACAAAAACTGATACTGTTTCTTATAAATTGAAATGATAGAAGTGTATTACGATAATAAATTTTTATTCCATTGGGAAAATTACAACAATATTCCCGATACAAGAGAAGGCTCATTTTTTATTAATTGTGACAAGTTATATGAAGTAAAAGGTAGGGATTTTTTCGGCAATACGATGCGAATATTTATCAAGAGTATAAAATCATTAATTGAGCACAAAACAAACAACCTATGAGAAATGGAGAGACAAGAGAAATCGAAAATAAGCCTGGTAAAAGAGATTCTTTTACTACCAGAGGGAGAACGATTTTTAGCCGCAACATTGCTTACAATATTGGCATTGGTAAGTTGTATTGTGTTTATGGAAATTAGGTATGAACGAGGAATGGATAGGCTTCAGGACTGCGAGCAAAGTAAACAGAGAGATATAAAAGTTGTATCAGACGCATTTTTAAATTTTGTGATAAAGAGCAATGATAAGGCCGAACGAACAAAAGATAAACTTGACAGTATTAATATAGAACTTTTAAAATTAAAGCGATGAAAAAAACATTAATAGTCGCTTCATTTATAATGTTGATTTTATGGCCGCAGCCAAAAAGTGAAGCGAAAGAATCGGTTACACAGTCAATTCTTAAGTATCAGTTGACGAAGCATGAAGTTCTGTCTTACGTTAATGACAGGAAAATAGAAAAAATTTTTCGAAGGATCGATTCCATAAAAACAAAACTTAACAAATGAAAAAATTTATACAAGCAATTAAAAGATTTTTTGACGTATCAGGATGGTACAACTTTTAAAATTAAAAACAACGAAAATGAAAAAGGTTATTCAGTTTATCAAAGAGGTATGGCATCGTTTAGGATTGCCTTCACCCTCATTCTTTCAGGTTATTCAATGGCTTTCTATGGCCGTTGCGTTTATCACAGGTTTGCCAGCCTTATTGCTGCAATATCAGGCTCAATTTGGAATTACATTTCCTCAATGGGTATTTACACTATCAGACAGGGCGGTAGCATGGGCGGCAATAGTTGGATTTTTTATATCCAAACTGGCTGTAAAAGACCCGAACGTAACAAAATTAAAATCAGACGGCGAAGTAAAACCGTTATTACCATTCACCAATAAAAAATAAAAATCATGTTTAAATTCTTAGGAAATCTATTCAAAAAAATCGGAGAAATATTTGTTTCTCTTGCTAAAGGTGCAGAAAAAGTTTGGGAAAAAACAGAACCCGAAATACAGAACGCAATGCTTAAAGCATCAGGCATTGTGGACACAATCAACCAATACATCAATGAAACACCTGACTTCATTTTTGAAATTCTAAAAAACAAATTCCCTGAGTTCAGCGAAGAAAAGTTAAAAGAAATAATTGATGAAGTACATAAAGACCTGAACCTGGCAAAAGATGGTGTAACTACTGATCTTAATCAAACCATCCAAAACATTGCGGATTATATCAAGCAACATACCGGCAGTAAATGGGCTAAAATATCAGAAGAAATCGCCAACGGTATTGCGTTATTTCTGGCTCCTGCAGGCACAGCATGGAATAAAATCGGAACAATTATGTGGTGGGTTTATCAAACTTTTATTAAGAAAGACAAATGAGATTCTTAAAATTTAATAGAATACTTCTATTTATCATTAACATGATTTAGATGTGGCTATTGTTTATTCTCTTTATCGGGATGGTTTATAAGTTTAAAAAATTATGAAAAGAATATTTGATTTACTGGCAACTGCTTACACATACTTGTGCGTAGGTCTTGTTACAGGAATGGCGATAGGATTGATTGTTTTCGGAGGGGAGTTTAGTTTTCATTTGAACATTAAGGAATCCATAAAAGCGATGAAGGAAATTTATCATCATTTATTTTAAAAATCAAAATTTAACCAATGTGCAAACACTCCTTTGTAAAGACAACCGCCGTAAAAAGTAAAAAAGTAACTTATTACTGCATTCACTGTAATAAACCGCAAGTGGAAGAAGTAAGACCGGTTTCAAAAGAATTTAAAATAAAGAAATGAAAACAAAATTAACCTTTCAACAAAAATTAGAAGCTCTGGCATTTCGCTTTTATTCTACCTGTTTTGAATGGAAGCCCAAGAAGGGAGATTATTACACATCTACAAGGGCCGACTTGGAATTGTACCGAATAGTGGATGAAGATGAAAATAATTTTTACACCGTGTATTGCGATAAAGAAAAACAAGGTGATTGCCCGCCATCGGTTTGGAATAAAGGTGAATTTTTAACCGGATTCGGAGAGAATAGATGTTTTGTACCCGAAAGTATTTTAGGAATCAAAAGACTAAAC
>JBIQMJ010000233.1:0-7287 GCA_044463445.1 Segetibacter koreensis | reverse complement strand
ATGAAATGACCAAAGTACCATTGGCAGGCGCTTTGATTTCAAAATTTCCATCGGCGTTGGTACTTGTTCCGGCCTGTTCGCCTTTTACGATTACAGAGGCTCCGATAACGGGTTGTCCGATATCATCGACAACTTTTCCTTTCACATTAGTGCTTTGTGAAAATCCCGGTAGTGAGAATAGAAATAGCAGTAAAATAAGAATGGTTCCTTTCCTTTGCCAATTTCTGGTTTTTTGCAAAAAAGTTAGATAGAATAAAATTTTCATGATTTGAGTTATTGTTTGATTGTATAATTTACATACCTGATTTTATTTCCTGCCATTTAGTTTTAACAAAGAAATTTTTTTTTTAAAAAAAGTATTTAAGATTAAGGCTGGAATTTTATTCTTTCAGAAGAAATCCATGTGAATAGGGATATAACATCATTTTTCATACAAACATTAATTTCATCTCAAGCAAAATATCAAGCCCTTCAAAAAGCTAAAATAGGATTTTTTTATTAAAATGAAACCGATTACATTTTTTTTTGAAAAAAAAATGTAATAAAATAATTCCTTTTATCTGTTTTAAAGTATTGATATGTATGTAACCGATTGTAGAATGAATAGTTATTAAATTTATATTTCTTTCCGGATCGGTCTTACTTTGAAATAGTTTAAGCAGTAAACGAACAAAAAATCAAAAATTTTTATTGAAAGAAGATAGCACGAAAAAAAAATCCTCTTTCTCAAAAAATAAATTTTGAAAAAGAGGAAATAAAAAATATAACTCCAGCTTAGTTTACTTTGAAATTCTTATATTTCTGCGATCCCATCGCGTATTCAATTCCCCCAAGTATGTGCTTTAAATAAAGCGGATCAGCATAAGATTCTTCGGTGTGCCCCAGTTCTGTATAAAAAGCTCTGCCGCCATCGTATTCGTGGTACCAGGCCATCGGGTGATATTCCCTGGGCTTAATTTTTCCAAGATTATAACTCTTTTCATCAATGGTGATCAATACATGGAGGTCATTGGCCATCCATTTAAAACTGTACCATTCGTCTTTGCGTATCCAGGGGTCAGGAAGATGTTTGGTAGAAATATTTTTTTTATCTACAATATTTAACCTGGCGGTTTGCTGCGTCGGATGGCCACCAAAATAAGCCCCTGACAGGTTTCCATACCATGGCCAATCATATTCACAATCCGTAGCTGCATGAATTCCTACATACCCGCCCCCTGCCTCAATATATTTTTTGAACGAGGCTTGTTGCTCATCATTTAGCACATCGCCCGTAGTGCTGAGAAATACGATAGCCTTATATTTTTTCAGATTATCATCATTAAACTTTTGAGCATCTGCGGTGGTATCAACATCAAAATTATTTTCAGAACCTAATTTTTGTATTGCCACTATACCATTAGCAATTGATGCATGGTGATAGCCGGCAGTTTTGCAAAATACAAGAACCCTGGGTTTGGGTTTTGCAAAAGCAGGTACTACATTAAAGAACAATACAGCCAGGATTGTTAGCAATATTGGATAATAAAGGGTTTTATTTTTTGTTTTGTTTATCATTGATCATTATTTAGTTTTTTATTTCAAGTAATGTGGCCAAAACAATGCTTTTTTATTTATTCAAATTGCCGAATTTTTTTGCATCATTTTGGCCACATTATCTCATTTCAACCTATAATATGAAAATCTTACAACACGTCAGCAAGTAATATTGCTGAAACCAGGAAGGAACATTATCAAATGGTTCCTTTTTATTAATATCCCGGGTTTTGAACGAGTTTTGGATTTTGTGCAATAACCGGTTGTGGAATAGGATTCAAATACATTTTCATATTAAAAACATGTGGGTGGTTTAAAGGAATAACTTCATACTTCCAAACGCCACTGTTATCCGTCGGCGATGTATTGGTAATCTTCATTGCATGTCTATCCACATTCATTACCTGGTCTGCAATTTTCCACCTGATAATATCGTAGAAGCGTTTGTTTTCGAAACACAATTCCACTCTTCTTTCATGATGGATCGCATCGCGCATTTGCGATTGGTCCAAACCATCCGGAAGCGGTGGAAGGTCAGAACGTTCCCTTATTTTATTGATGGCATCATAAACAGAAGCATCGGGACCGACAGCTTCATTCTGAGCTTCAGCATAGCCCAATAAAACTTCTGTATAACGGAAATAGATGTAGTTGGCACCGCTGACAGGACCACCGGGACGCACAAGCGGGTTCAGTTTCTTCTTAAAATAATAAGCGGTATTTCCTACGTCGTCACTGGCAAAATCAATCTGGTTTTTAGAAGGGTTGACTTGATCGATGCGTGTATAAATCGTATCCTGTTTAGGCATCCAATCCATTTTGTAAGGAGCACCATCATAAACGATCCATTTATAAAATCTGCGTTCACGGTTCACATAAGGATGTTGTGGATCGTAACCCGAAGTTGGGTCAGTAATGGCCTTACCATTTGCCATAAAAAATTGATCAACGAGTTCCTGAGTAGGACAATAATTTCCCCATGTGTAGTAAGCGCCAAGAATCCATACAGGACCGCCATATTGCTCAAAGGAGGAGCCGAATGTATTAGCAACATATTGCCTGTCAAAGATTACTTCCGAGTTGTATTCATTGGCTTCAAACCAAAGAGTGGAGTCATCCGGAAATAGTCCATATGGATTGCCATTACCATAGTTATCTATGAATTGTTTAAAAGTAGCAGCAGCAGCAGCCCAGCGTGAATTATCTACATTACCAAATCCGGCTACATTGTTAGGATCAGCCCCTCCGGGCGCAGTGGCTGAGTTATAGGCGGGGCTGGCAGCATTAAGCTGAAGCCATCCTTTTAACATTAAGGCCGCACCAAGGGTTGCTCTGCCGGCACTGGCATTTCCCGCGTTGTATTTTACAGGAAGATAACCGTCGTTAACTACCGTATCTAAAGATGTGGTAAGGAAGTTTAGTGTTTCGGCATAAGTACTTCTTGCGGTAAACAGCGTAGTAGTGTCCTCACGTGATTGCGGCTCAGTGATAATAGGTAGGCCACCTAAATGCAGGAAAAGATTGGAGTAATAAAATGCTCTTAAGAAGCGGGCTTCGTCCAGCCTTTTATTGAACCATTCTGTAGAAAAATTTTGCTTATTTGCATTAATCTTTTGAATAAAGAGATTACATTTTCTGATGGTCTTATAGGCATCCGTCCAGTTAAAACGGTTTATATCTGCCGGTCCGGCAGCGCCTCCCCAAATGCTATAATTGGTAGAGGCCGGGTTGACGATACCTTGCTTAAAGTTGTTGGAACCGTAATAAAATCCGGCGTCATTATCGTCAGTGAAATTATCAAGGTTTTCAGGTGAATTATATATATCCGGAAGATTGTTGTACAGATCATTAAGATAGATATCCGCATTGCCCTCCGAGGCCCATTGCGTGTCATCCGTCAACTGTGTTTTTTTTACATTATCCAGAAAATCTTTTTTACAAGAGTATAAGCAAATGGCAACCATTAGTATGCAACTGTTTAGAAAAAGATATTTTTTATATGATTTCATATTTTTTAATTTTAATATGTTAAAATGAAGCATTAAAACCGAAACTAAATGTTTTCATAAGCGGATACCCCGTTTCACCATTCGTTTGCGGATCAGTGAATTTGAGATTGCTTGCTGTAAACACATTTTCCCCGGTTGCATATATTCTCAGATTTTTCATTCCAATTTTTTTGCTCACGGTGACGGGTAATGTATATCCAATGGAGGCAGTCCTTAACCTGAGATAACTGGTTTGTACAATCCAGAAATCACTTGACTGTGTATTATTAGCATAGGGAGACTGGGTAACCCTTGGATATTTAGCGCCCTGGTTGTCTGGTGTCCACCTGTTATTATAATACTCGTAAGTAGAATTACTGTTATTATTGAAGAAGGGGACAGTGAAAAAACCTTGTACATTGCGACTTGACATAGCAGAACCCTGAAAGAACAATGTCAGATCAAAGCCTTTCCATGCAGCGGTAAGATTTGCACCATACATAATGGCGGGAATAGTAGGATCACCAATCACCGTTTCATCATAGGAATCAATTTTTCCATCCGGTTTTCCATTCGGGCCACTTATATCAGCATATTTAATATCACCGGGATGCAGGGTGCCAAATTGAATCACATTATAACCATCTCTGACATCAATGGTGTCGTTACCGTCCTTATCATCAGCGGTACTGAATAAGCCAAGTGAGTGGTATCCAAATTGTGTCTGGAACGGACGACCTGTCCTCCTACGGTTCGGATTATTTTTGGTTGTCGGCGTTTCGTAAACCTGAATCAATTTATTCTTTGCATAACTGAAGTTTCCATCAATTCCAAGTTGAAGGCCATTGCTAAGTGTTTTATGTGACCCTATTGTAATTTCAAATCCATGGTTTTCCATAATACCTGCATTCTGCTGGGCAAGGTTCAAACCATATTCTACAGGAACTGTAACCTGTGGAGCGAGAAGCATATCGGTGCGTCTTTCACCGAAATAATCTGCTTCAATTCTCAGTAAACCTCTCCATAAATTTGCTTCAAAACCAATATCTGTCTTGGTTGCAATTTCCCACGTAATGTTAGGATTTGGCTCTAAGTCAGTATATGAACCCTGCACCAGGGTACCGCTACCAAATGCATACGAAGGCCCGTAAAGGTTGTATCCACTCAAATATTGAAAAGGGCCTCCTGCAAGGGCACCTGATTTACCCCAGGAAGCTCTAACTTTTAAATAATCAATATTTTTTATCGATTGCATAAATTTCTCATTGGAAGCAACCCAACCAACTGAGAAAGCGGGAAAGTATCCCCATCGGCTGCTTCCGGGGGCAAAATAATAGTGCCCGTCATAACGACCCGATGCCTCAAAAAGGTACTTATTGTCAAATCCATAGTTCAAACGATAAACGTAACCTATCTGGCTTCCTGTGCTGGACCCGCCACCATTATTATAATCATTTCTGTCGGAACTACCCAGGCTAAGTTCATCAATATTGACAGCAAAATTGTTCCTCCGCGCGTTAAAATTCAACTGTTTATTATTTTTCGCTTCGGCTACTATCAAGCCGGTTATTTCACTCTTCCCAAAAGTGTTATGGTAATTCAGGTAACCATCGTAAGTGTAGCTATTGTTTTGATAATAGTTTTCATTGAGCCACGTATAAGTTGCCGAACCACCTTCCTGGGTAGATATTTGCTTAGTGTAAGTATATGGAGTAGTACTCACATCCTGAGACCAGTAATAAAATGGCCTGTGCCATTGCTTCTGGAAAAAGTTGTATGGATCATAACTAAATGTCCCTTTAATGCTGAGGCCCTTGATGAAGGACAGTTTTTGTTCAATGGCAATAGTGCTCAAAAGACTTGTAGTATTTTGTTTATTATAGCCACCGGAATTTAAAACCCCTAAAGGCGCGTTGCCGGCAAATTCTCCCCACAGGCCATTGCTATATAGAAAAGGTCGAATTGGAATAAATTTATAGGAGCCCCTTAAAAGGTTGTCAGTACTGGAGGAAGCGTCTACATTATCTGTCGTTTCATAAGAACCATTTATTGATAAAGAAACGAGGGTAGTTGGCGTGACATCTACGTCAACGTTAACATTATAATTGTATCGGTCATAACCAACGGGATCAAACAGGCCTTTCTGGTTAAAATAACCTAATCCTGCAAAATATCGTACATTATCCGAACCTCCGCGAAGCTGCATATCTGCCTGGTACATTGGTGCGTTCTTATCCACAACTGTATTGTATACGTCACTAATCGGATTCAGATCAGGGTTTTGTTTATTTAGTTGTGTATAATTATCAATCTTGTATTCTGGAAATTGATGAGTAGTGTCGCCAGGAGTGTCATTAAAGAAAGCCTCATTACGAAGACGCATATAATCCTGTGCATTAAGCATTTTAGGAACATAAGTCGGCTGCTGAATGCCATAATACCCCCCAAAAGTAAGTGTGGGTTTGGCAGATTTCTCACCTCTTTTAGTCGTAATAAGAATTACTCCGTTAGCACCGCCAAGACCGTAAGGAGCAACGGCGGCTGCATCTTTAAGTACCGTTACACTGGCAATCACATTTGGATCAACCTGGTTGATGTTATTTCGAATAACACCATCCACAACGATCAAAGGAGTGGCAGTAGGCTTCCCGTTATTATCCACCGCATTAGACCCAATACCCCTGATGTAAATATCTGAATTATCAGCGCCCGGCCGGCCACCGTTCGCATTCACCATCACCCCGGATACCCGGCCGGCGAGTGAATTTGAAATGTTGGCAACGGGGGCCTTTGCTAATTCTTCTCCTTTCGCGGTTGAAATGGCCGCAGTAGATGAAATCTTCTTTTGTGTGCCATAACCTACTACAACGACCTGCTCCAAAGAAGAAACTTTTGCCTCAAGCGTAACGTCAATGTTTGATTGACCATTCACTTTTATTTCCTTTGACACAAAACCAACAGAGGAAATTACGAGTGTACTGTTTCGAGGTGCGTTAATTTCAAATACGCCTTGCGTATCGGTAGTTGCACCAATTGTACGACCTTTTACAACTACTGATACGCCTTGCAATGGGTTTCCCGACTGATCTGTTATACTACCTTTTATAACATTCCTGTTTTGGGAATAGCTATTTAAAAAAGATAACAGCAAGAGTGGTAAAATAAAAAATTGAAGAAACCTCTTCCTCCTTCTAATTTTTTGGGAGCGTAAATTTTTCATAATTCCATGTTTAAATTTTAGTAATAAAAAAAATAATTGATATGTGAAAATGTTAAGTACTATTGTTTTTATGACAATTAATTATATACTATCAAGCATAACCGGGAATTAAATTGAAATTCCCATTATTAATACATTCGTGTGCAATAAAATTCGGATCTAACGTCCACTTTTAAATAAATATCAACAGCAATACGACCAGAACGAACACCAAATAAAACCAGACGTAAAAGTGCTTTCGTGAAATAACAGGCAATCGTTAAAAAAAAGCTACTACTACTTTTACACCGTTCATAACGCTAAAGTAAGGTTAATTTTTTATTATTGTAACCGTTTACATTTATTTTTTAGAAAAAAGGCCAAAAAATTTATTTTTTCTTATTTTTACACCCTTGCTTTATATGTAAACGATTGCGATGTCAAAAGAGAAAGAAGTAACAATTTATGATATAGCCTCTGCTTTAAATATTTCTATTGCTACTGTGAGCCGTGCGTTAAAGAACGACCCGGTTGTTAGTAAACCGACAAAAAAGAAGATTTTTG
>JBIQMJ010000232.1:0-7290 GCA_044463445.1 Segetibacter koreensis | reverse complement strand
TTCTAATTTCATGGCATCAATTTACTATATTAAAAAATTCCCTGTCAAAAATTTATTTGTAGTTGTACAATCGCACAAAATAAAAATCAAATTTAAATAAACTGTCCTGTGATGTACTGCCAATAATATTGATCGGTGTTCTATTAATTTTTCAAAATAGAAAAACCTGATATTTATTGATTTACTAACAAAAAAGATTTGGCGAATTAAATTTTGCCGCTCAACTTTGCGCCAGTTCTTTGTGATTCACTTATCAAGAAAGGCAGAGGGAAATGGCCCTGTGACGCCTTGGCAACCTGAAATGTTCCGGACAACATTAAAAGGTGCTAACTCCATCCTGATCTCAGATTGGGAGAGATAAGACAGCTCATGTTTTAATTCACATCCATTGGTGCTCCAATAAAAATATTAACTCATCTGAACTGTCGGATGAGTTTTTTTATGCCGCAAATCGTCTGAATTCTCTTAAGTGAAAAACATCGGCATCATTTTTTAAAAAGTAAGAAAAAAATGGAAACAGATAAGAAACTGGTATTAGGAATTTTTGGCTTTGGTGTGGTAGGCGAAGGACTTTATAAGGTTCTTAACTTAACACCCACTCTAAATGCGCGGATAAAAAAAGTATGCATTAAGCATCCTGCTAAAAAGAGAAACGCACCTGCGGAATTATTTACTACTGATAAAACAATTTTATTAGGGGATCCTGAGATCAATGTGATTGTTGAAATGATCGACGATGCGGATGCGGGCTATGAAATAGCAAAAACCGCTTTTAAAAATGGTAAATCCGTAGTAAGCGCCAGCAAAAAAATGATTGCAGAGCACCTGGCAGAGCTGATCGAATTAAGCCGCCAGAACAATGTTTCTTTTCTGTATGAAGCGGCTTGTTGCGCCTCAATTCCCGTGATCCGAAACCTGGAGGAATATTATGATAATGATTTGTTGCATTCTATCAATGCTGTAGTAAATGGATCTACCAATTACATTCTCACCAAAATGTTTGACGAAAAACTTTCTTTCAGAGATGCGTTGATACAAGCACAACAATTGGGCTTTGCAGAAAGCAATCCCAAACTGGATGTGGAAGGTTTTGATGCATTAAATAAATGGACATTTTTAGTATGCCACTCTTACGGGATCTTGCTCAAACCGGAAGATTTGGTTTTTACCGGCATACAACACATTACAGCCGATGATGCATTGCAGGCAGATAAAAAAGATTGCGTGATAAAACTGGTAGCCTCTGCAAAAAAAATGAAAAACGGAAAAGTGGCCGCATTTGTGTTGCCGCATTTTGTAAAAAAAGATGATCAACTGGCATTTATTAAAAATGAATACAACGGTGTGGTGATCGAAAGTTCATTTGCCGACAAGCAATTTTTTTATGGAAAAGGCGCAGGAAGCTTGCCCACAGCTTCAGCCGTGTTAAGCGATATTTCTGCATTGCGCTATGATTATAAATATGAATACAAAAAATTATTTGCACAGCAGCAGAATGAACTCACCAATGACTTTTATGTCAAAACCTATGTTGCTTTTACAGATTGGTCGCTCGTACGCAAAGAGGACTTTGAAAGCATTGAAGAATGGCATTCAAATGATCAAAGCAATTACCTGGTGGGAATCATCCATTTTAAAAAATTACAGGAAAGCGATTGGTGGAAAACCAATAATGTATCGCTGGTACTGACAGCCGATCCCATTATTGAATCTCTTGAAATTGCCAAATTAAAAAAACGGAGCCTTGAACTTGCCGGATTTCCCGGAAATTTTTCCTGAAAATAAGCCACAATTAAGATAAGAACGTTGTTTTAATTCGGGGATCAAAAAGTTTTCCATTCAATACCAATTTGACATCAGAGGGTCTTGTATTTTTTATTCCCAATTTTATTTTTTTATCATCATTCAGGAACATTTTTTTTAAAATTGTACCTTGGTATTGATTGCTTTCTGAAAATAATTTCTTCATTTTACTTCTTCATCTTTAACTTTCATTTATTGAAAATTGTAAAGTTTTTCTAAAATGAAAAAATATTTTTTGATTTTAATTGTTTTGATTTCTTCAAAATCTTTCTCTCAGACAATTATTGATCGCGATCCTGAAATTGAGCAAATGGTAAAAGAAATTTCTGCTGATTCTCTTCAATCCTACATCAACACACTCGTTTCATTTGGAACCAGAAATACATTAAGTACCCAAACAGATTCCAAAAAAGGAATTGGCGCGGCAAGGAATTGGGTTTTGAAAAAATTTAATCAGTTCGCAAAAAATTCCCAGGGAAGATTAACTGCATTCATTGATTCCACAACGATTGCGGCTGATGGAAGACGCGTGGATGTTCCGGTGCTTTTGGGAAATGTGATGGCTACTTTAAAAGGCACTGATCCGAACGATAAAAGAATTTTTATCATCAGCGGGCATCTCGATTCACGCCGCACAGACGTGATGGACAGAACCCGTGATGCGCCTGGCGCCAACGATGATGGAAGCGGCACTGCTGCGGTGATTGAATGCGCAAGAATAATGAGCCAACATTCATTTCCGGCCACTATTATTTTTGTTGCGGTTAGCGGAGAAGAGCAAGGTTTGCTCGGTTCTACATTTATGGCTAACAAAGCCAAAGAAGAAAATTGGAATATTGAAGCAGTTCTCAACAACGACATTATCGGTAGCAATAACAGCAATGAAACTAATATTATCAACAATACAAAGGTTCGTGTTTTCAGCGAAGGAATTCCTGCTAACGCAACAGAAAAAGAGATGGCAGGGATCAGAGCGTTGGGTTTGGAAAATGACAGCAAATCAAGAGAACTGGCACGTTACATAAAAGAAATCGGCGAACGTTATGTAGATCATTTGAATGTAGTAATGGTTTACAGAACTGATCGTTTTTTGAGAGGCGGCGATCATTTGCCTTATTTAAAGAATAACTTTACGGCTGTGAGAATTACTGAGATGAATGAAAATTTTAATCATCAGCACCAGGACGTGAGAAAAGAAAATAGCATTGAATATGGAGATCTTTCCAAATTTATGGATTTCGAATATTTGAGAAAAAATACTGCGCTCAATCTTGCCAATTTAGCCAATCTTGCCAAAGCGCCTTCTGTTCCGGAAGAAGTAAAAATTGAAGTCAGAAATTTATCCAACAACACATCGCTTTCTTGGCAAGTGCCAAAAACCGGAAAAGCAAAAGGCTATTACGTTTTGATGCGTGAAACTACCAGCCCGGTTTGGCAAAAGAAAATTTTTACAACCGGAAATAAAATAACATTGACTTATTCAAAAGACAATTATTTCTTCGCGGTACAATCGGTAAATGAGCAAGGAAATGAAAGTTTGATGGTGATTCCGGGGATAAAGTAATGGTTAGAAAAAATTTCCTAAATCTTTAACAACACGAAATCTTCTTCACCCTGTTTTCATGCCTTCCCCCTTCAAACTCAGTGTGCATGAATACTTCCAACATTTTTTCCACCAGGTCTTCTCTTACAAAACGGGCGGGAATGCAAATGATATTCGCATCATTGTGTTTGCGTGAAAGCTCGGCCAGTTCTTCGCCCCAGCAGATGGCTGCTCTTATGTTTTGGTGTTTATTGGCCGTGATGGCTACCCCATTAGCGCTTCCGCAAATTAAAATTCCAAAAGCGGCTTCATTGTTTTCTACTGCCTGAGCAACCGGATGAGCGAAATCGGGATAATCAACTGATTCAGTTGAATGAGTTCCGAAATCTTTCCAGGTAACATTTTTTCCATCCAGGAAAGAAATGATCGCTTCTTTATAGTTGAAACCTGCGTGATCGCCACCAATAGCAACTGGCAATGATAAATTAAAGGGGCACATAGCGTATCAATTTTATGCTGTAAAGATAAAACTTTGGATTGTTCATCCTTGCACATTAACAGTTGGAAGAAACAATTTTTGCGATCATTTTTATCCCAAAGAATTTCAATTGTTTTTTAAAATAAAAAAATGCACTTTCCTTTGCAACAATTTATTAAAAACGGAAACATTAATTTTAGCGAAATAAATTCTTATGAAACTGATCGAAAACAAAGCGGCAATTGTTACCGGTGGAAGCCGTGGGATCGGAGAAGCGATAGCTTTGAAACTCGCTGAAAACGGCGCCCATGTAGCTTTTTCTTATGTAAGCAGTGATGAAAAAGCAAAAGCGCTCGAAGAAAAATTACAATCTTTAGGGGTGAAAGCAAAAGCCTATAAAAGCAATGCGGGAAATTTTGCCGATTGTGAAAATATGGTGAATGATGTTGTCAATGAGTTTGGAACCGTGGATATTTTGATAAACAATGCAGGAATTTCAAAAGATAATTTATTGCTGAGAATGTCGCCGGAACAATGGGACGAAGTAATGACAACGAATTTGAAAAGTGTTTACAACATGACCAAGCTGGTCATTCGTCCGATGATGAAAGCAAGGAAAGGAAGTATCATCAACATGAGTTCCATCATCGGAATGCGCGGAAACGCAGGACAGAGCAGTTATGCAGCCAGCAAAGCCGGAATTATTGGCTTTACCAAATCAATGGCTGCAGAATTGGGAAGTCGAAATATCCGTTGTAATGCAATTGCACCGGGCTTTGTAGAAACGGACATGACTCATTATCTGAAAGAAGGGGATGCGGCAAAATCTTTTTTAGACAAAATACCTTTGGGCCGCTTTGGAAGCGCTGAAGAAATTGCAAACGTTACTCTTTTTCTTGCCAGCGACATGAGCTCTTACATTACAGGCCAGGTTATCAGTGTTTGTGGTGGATTGAATCCATGATGTAAACTCTGATGTGATTGATGCCGGATTTATTTTTGAATTAATAAAACAATTAAAAACAAAATGGAAGCGTACAAAAAACTTTTAAAAAACAATGCGGAATGGGCGGCCGCTCAACTGAAAGAAGACCCTGATTATTTTCAACGCCTTGTGAACCTACAAACGCCTGAAATTTTATGGATTGGTTGCAGCGACAGCCGCGTGCCCGCGGATAGAATTACAGGAACTCATCCGGGGGAAATTTTTGTTCACCGTAATATTTCAAACCTGGTAGTTCCCACCGATTTTAATATGCTGAGCGTATTACAATATGCGGTAGAAATTTTAAATGTGCGCCATATCATTGTATGCGGCCATCACAATTGCGGCGGAGTGGCAGCGGCAATGTCTAACCAGAGTTATGGACTGATGGATCAATGGATATGGAATATTAAAAATGTGTATCGCGTTCATCGCGCTGAAGTAGATGCAATGTCTACCTACGAAGAAAGGCATGCTTTGCTCACTAAATTAAATGTGAAAGAGCAGGTGATGAATCTTGCCAAGACTTCCATCATCCAAAATGCCTGGAAGAAAAATAAAATTCCGCATTTGCATGGTTGGGTGTATGATTTGCGCGATGGAATTATTAATCCTGTTTTTGAGATGGAAGCAGGTACTGCTCTCGACCCCATATTTGAAATGACAAACATATAGGTTTTTGGAAATCGGATTTTTTTAAAAAAATAATTACATTTCAGTTCGTAACTTTAATGTAATTCAAAAAAAATGAAATGACCATTCTTCATAACGTAGCAACTTTTTTCTGGAAAATATTCAAATCCATATTTGTAAGAGAAAAGGATTGCTGCAAATAATTTTGAAAAAGATTGCTCTTGTAAATAGAAATTTGCCCTATTTATTTGTTTACTGAAAAGAAATTTTTTATCGGGTAAATTTCCATAACATAAAAATCTTCCTTATTTGTTTGTTTACTTCCTCTGAAAATTATTTCTTATTTTTCATCAGAATTTTTTGATAAAATCAGAAAATACATAATGGAGATATACGACATAATCACTCTGATAATCGTACTGGCAGCTATTTTTGGATACCTGAACCACCGCTTCTTCAAACTGCCTTCCACCATTGGGATTATGCTTATTTCTCTTGTCGCTTCTTTATTTGTTATCATTTTAGGAATCATTTCGCCTCAGTTTTTTGTAAGAACTACACAGGCAGTCAGTTTAATAGACTTTCAGGCGGTAGTATTAAAAGTGATGCTGAGCTTTCTTCTTTTTGCAGCTGCTTTTCAAATTGATTCAAAGAAATTGAGATCTGAACGAACGTCAATTATCACATTTGCCACCATTGGCGTTATCATTTCTACATTTGTAGTCGGGACTTTATTGTATTTCACGACAAAATATATCGGTCTTTCGGTTGATTATCTTTATTGTCTTTTATTTGGCGCACTGATTTCTCCCACAGACCCGGTCGCCGTCGTAGGCATTTTAAAAAAAGCCAAAATTCAATCTTCTCTTGAAACAAAAATCAGTGGTGAAAGTTTATTTAATGATGGGGTAGGCGTTGTATTATTTATCAGTTTTTATGAAATCGCCCAGATCGGTATTGAGAATATTTCTGCATGGCGGATCATTTGGCTTTTTGCCCGGGAAGCCGGTGGCGGCTTGCTTTTTGGATGGCTGCTTGGATACATTGGTTACCTCGCATTAAGATCAATTGATAATTATGTAGTAGAAGTGATGATCACGCTTGCCATTGTAATGGGAGGGTATTCTCTTGCAGAAGTAATGCATTTAAGTGGACCTCTTACAATGGTGATGGCGGGATTAATTACCGGAAACAAAAGTATGGATGTCGTTGCCAGCGATGTAACAAGAGATTACATAGGTAAATTTTGGGAGATGATCGACGAAGTAATGAACGCAATTTTATTTTTGCTGATAGGTTTTGAAATGCTCATTATTCCTTTCAATTTTACTTTGCTGGCGTTAGGTTGTATTACAATTTTAATTGTGTTGTTCGGCCGCCTCAGCTCGGTTTTATTGCCAATACATTTTTTAAAATATAAAAATTCATTTTCAAAAAATACGATTCCCATTCTTACGTGGGGGGCTCTGCGCGGGGGGATTTCCGTTGCGTTAGCCTTGTCCGTGCCAAAATATATGTATGGGGAAATGTTTGTTTCCATTACCTACATAGTGGTTTTATTTTCTATCATCATCCAAGGGCTTACCATAGGAAAATTGGCAAGGAAACTGGCAGACAGTGATGAAGAAACTCAGAAAATAACAGTAGCTTAAAGCAATATTAAAATTAAACTCCTTCAAAAGCCTTTCTTCAAAAGCGTTTTGTTATATTGAGTCTTTCATCTTAATTTTACACTGTTTCGGGCGGATTTGTTTATTGTTCAGTCCGAAAATTTTTAAGAAGTTGCATCAACTTTAAACTGAACTAATAAACGAAAATTATTCTACACCATTCTTCAGGATTTTGAAA
>JBIQMJ010000231.1:0-7313 GCA_044463445.1 Segetibacter koreensis | reverse complement strand
GGCAATATCATTTCTTTTAAAAGAGAAGGCCATTGCTCCGAAGGAATTTTAAGTGAATTTTTAAATTTTTCAGCGATCAATACCTGCTCTGATTTTTCCCACAGATACACAGTTCCATTATGCAAAAAAAGTAAATCGCTGTTCCACTCGTTGTCGGATAATTTTATTTTTTGCTGTTCCAAAAGAATTTGACTTTCCATCACATATCCATTTCCATTGGGAGCTACTCTAAATTCAAGCTCAGGGGTTTCGGTGGATGCATCTATCGGCTCAAGATTTTGCGTTGTAAATTTCTTTCCTTTGGGTAAATAAAAAACAGGCTTACCCTCATTTTCCTGAAAAATTCTTTTCAATTTTGGATGAATAAATTCAGCCATCAGCATTTTCGTTTCCTGTGGCAATTCATCTTTTTCATCATAGATAATATTTTCCCAATAGCCGCTGAAAGGCGAATTACGGTTGAGATATTTATTGATCTCAGAGGATTGCAACTTCCTGGCCTGCTGAAGCAATTGTTTGTCATGGTCTGCATAATCTGTAGTGTTGATAAATTTTGACAAATCAAGTTTTTCTAATCTCCCAATGAACATTCTGTCTTCATTATCAAATTCTCCCTGAACTACATCAATCGAAACAAATGGAAATAATTTTTCGTTCGCATTAAACACCAGTGTTATTTGTTTGTTTACTATCCTTTTGTTTTCTGAATTCAAAAAATGAGGTTCCTCTTCCATTGTTTCTATGGCTTCCGCAGGCTGATGGCGCTGGTTAACAGGAGCAGCAATTCTTTTTATATAAGGATCAATCACTTTTAAAAAAGGTTTTCCTTCTTTATAGATCCATTCAAATTTGCCTGAAAGATCGTCGTCAAGGCTATAGCCATACCCCTCGAGTAATTTATTTTTTTCCTTGTCCCAATTGCGGATGCTGTCAAAATAATTAGGGCCCCAACTGTTCAGTAACTGAAGAAATAAAGCAGTTTTATGTTTACAAAGAAGATGCTCTCCTTCATCACAATTGCACGAAGTGTCAAAATTCCTTTCTTCATTCTTTTGAAGAATAAGGTGGAAAGTTTGTCCGCCCGTATCGAGGTCCGCCTCTACCCTCTCGTCAGAAGCGATCTGAATATTGCATTTATTTTTTCGCAAGATCTCTTCGGCCTGGGTGTAATTTTCCATTCCGGCCAGCATCCTGATCATTTTAAGATCGATAAATTTTATTTTAACGACGGTATGGCTTTGATTATACACCGGCGCGCCAAGATTGGATTCCAAAAGATTTTTATCTATCAGATCCTGTAGCTGCATTAAGGCAGCAGCCTCATGGCGACAGATATCACTGATATTATAAGGACAGGAGCAATGGATGGAAAAAGTTCTGGGATCATCATATTTTTGAACCTGCACTTTATAAAAAATGGAATAGCTGTCGTCTCTTACACGAAAATTTATCGAATGCAACAATTCATCCTGGTCAACCAGTTCCACCAAATGTTGTAAGTAAATCTTCTTTCCACGGCGAATCACTTCATCCGTACCAGAATTATAAATGTATTTAATAAAAAAGGGTAGTGCCAAAAAAATAAATATTTATAATGAAACAGTTCTTTTACAATCATTGATTGTGAAAAAAGCAATTTGCAAAAATAAAGAAAATTTAAAAGAGCCGGATGCCACTTTTGGATTAAATGCCGCCCTCATGAAAAATTAGGAAAGTATTTATCCGGCCACCAGCCTGCCACCCGAATAAATACTTAAAATGTTGGCATTATCTTCCGTTAAACAAAATTTAATATCTTCTTCCAAACCAAAGTTCATCAGCCGATGATAATGCGATGCATTTTTCACTTTCATAAAATTATATAGATCACCATTGGCCTGCAGGAAAAGGCTTTCGGCTATCAGCGTGGCATCACAATTGACGTCAAAATGTTGTTTTATTCTGTGGACAACGGCCCCGGCAAAGAGGGTATCCTCTATATTTACCCGGTTTTTCCATGCGGCACAGGCAAGCATTACATTGGATTTCTTTTTTACCAGGTAATCACAAACAGAAGAAATATTACAGAAAGTCCCGGTGATAATAGAGTTGGCATTGGCTGCAAGAGCCACATGCAATAGTTTGGTGCCGTTGGTAGTGGTAAGTACCAATGTTTTTCCTTTTATGAAATCCGGCGTGTATTGCAAAGGGGTATTCCCATATTGCAAACCTTCCGCTATTTTACCATCTCTTTCGCCGGCCGTAATCACTTCCATTTGTTTGCCTAATTTGATACAACCTGCAACACTGTCTACCGGTATTACCGATTTTGCACCATTGTAGAGTGCAGCGGCAATTGTGGAAGTAGCCCTCAGGACATCGATAATAACAACAATACTATCGGAAATATCATACAAATTCAATAATGTGGGCGACAACACCGTATTTAATGATGGAATCTCTTTTTTGCCTGATCTCATTTACAATTAATATTTTTTTGATAAAGCCTTATTCAAATGGCATTTTTACCACTTTTGAAGACAATAATTTATCCCGGATTTTAATAAAAATTTCCGTATCAATTTTCGAATAGGGCAGCCTCACATATCCCATGGCGATTGCCTTCTGAAGCGAGGGTGCCTGGGTTCCGCTGGTTACTTCGCCTATTATTTCGCCTTCCTTATTTAGGATTTCATACCCATGCCTGGGTATTCCTTTTTCTATCATTTCGAGTCCCACCAGTTTTCTTTTTATCCCTTCTTCTTTTTGTTTTACCAAAATATCTTTCGCCACAAAATCCTTATTCAATTTGGTGATCCAACCTAACCCCGCTTCCAGTGGGGATGTAGTGTCATTGATATCATTTCCATAGAGGCAATATCCCATTTCCAATCTTAATGTATCGCGTGCAGCAAGCCCAATGGGCTTCATTCCTTTTGGAGTTCCTTCTTCAAAAATTTTATTCCAGATCTTATCTGCATTGTCATCTTTATCTTCAAAATAAATTTCTATCCCGCCCGCTCCTGTATATCCTGTCGCGCTGATCAATACATTTTCAACCCCGGCAAATTTTCCTTTTTGAAAAGTGTAATACTTCATGTTCAGGATATCAATATCAGTAAGTGGTTCCAAAATCTTCGTGGCGTCCGGCCCCTGGATGGCCAGCAGGCAGGTTTTGTCAGAAATATTATGCATTTCCACATTTTCACTGTTGAATTTTGACACCCAATCCCAGTCTTTCTGAATATTAGAAGCATTTACCACCAGCATGTATGCCTTATTGTCTTCCAGGCAATACACAATAAGATCGTCCACTATTCCTCCTTCTTCATTTGTAAAGCAACTGTATTGGGCTTTTCCGGCAATAAGTTTTGATGCATCATTGCTGGTGATCCGCTGAATCAAATCGAGGGCCTTCTCTCCTTTTAATATAAATTCGCCCATGTGACTAACATCAAAGACTCCCGCTTTTTTTCTTACCGTCTGGTGTTCATCATTAATTCCTGAATAACTGATGGGCATATTAAATCCGGCAAATTCAGCCATTTTAGCGCCCAGCGCAATGTGCTTTTCAGTGAAAGGCGTGCTCTTCATACTGCTGTTTTAAAGTGTGCAAATTTAGGAGAAAATAGAGGCGTTTCTGAAAATAGGACAAGAATTTCAGAATTTAAATTAAAATATTATAAAAGGTCTCTCACCATTCCTCCGGCTATCACTTTCTGTAATTCATCATGAATAATTCCATTGGTAGCAATAATACCGGGCTGGTAAGGTGAATAGGGTTCCCCTTCCAGGTTGCTTACTCTTCCGCCGGCTTCCTGCACTATCAAAAATCCTGCAGCGCTGTCCCATGCATGAAGTTCGTGCTCATAAAAGCCATCAAAACGCCCACAGGCCACCCAACAAAGATCTATGGCTGCGCTTCCCAATCTTCTCACAGGAATTCCTTTCCTGATCAATTTTGAAAATACTTCCAGCGGCCCATTTGGCTGATCAAGATAGGTATAGGGAAAGCCCGTAACCAAACAACTGGTAATCAGGCGTGTTTTTCGGCTTACAGCAATCTTTTTATCGTTCAAAGTGGCGCCTTTTCCTTTTTCCGCAAAGAAAAATTCCTGCAGATTGGGGTTATAAACCGCTCCCATCAGCATTTCGCCATTGCATTCCAGACCAATGCTCACGCAGCAAATAGGAATTCCGTTGGCAAAGTTGACAGTGCCGTCAATCGGGTCGATGATCCATTTATAATCGCTGTCAGAAATCTTTTCACGGCTTTCTTCGCTCACAATTCCATGATCCGGAAAAGCATTTTTTATTATTTTTCTGATTGCTTTATCAGAAGCAAAGTCGGCTTCGGTCACAAGGTTATTAACTCCTTCTTTATGGTCAACAGAGAACTCTCCATGAAAAAATTTTTTTAATTCGGCTGCGCCGGCATTTACCGCAGCTATCAAAGTTTCTTTATACATTCTGCAAAGATTAATTATTTTGTTGGATTAGAGGAAACAGAACAATAGGCAGCCATCATTTCCGAACTTTTTTAACTGTTTGGTTATTATTGTTAAATTGCGGAAACAGAAAAAACATGCCCGGCCGAACCAGTAGGGCAGGAAATAAACTACTTTTTTAATTTGCCAAAAAACTAATCCATTTTCAGCATTGCAACTTTCAGTGATTATAATAAATTATAACGTAAAATATTTCCTGGAGCAGTGCCTTCTGTCAGTAGAAAAGGCATTGAAAAATATAGAGAGCGAGATCATAGTCATTGATAATAATTCAGAAGATGGCAGTTTTGATTTTTTCAAAAACCGGTTTCAGCAGGTGATATTCAGATGGAACCAAAGTAATGCAGGCTTTGCAAAGGCGAATAACGAGGCGCTTGAAATAGCAAAAGGCGAATACATTTTGTTCCTGAATCCTGATACGATCCTTCCGGAAGATTGCCTTGAGAAAAGTATCGCTTTTGTTCAATCCAAAAACAATGAGATCGCTTTAGGGATAAAAATGATCGACGGCTCAGGAAAATTTTTAAAAGAAAGCAAAAGAGGGTTTCCTTCGCCCGTCGCTTCATTCTATAAACTTTCCGGCTTATCAAAATTATTTCCCGGTTCAAAAATCTTTTCAAAATACCACTTGGGAAATTTAGACGAAAACAAAAATCACCCTGTGGATGTATTGGCCGGTGCATTTATGTTACTCCCGACAAAAATCCTTGAAAAAACCGGCGGATTCGATGAACAATTTTTTATGTATGGGGAAGATATTGATCTCAGTTACAGGATTCAGCAAGCGGGATTTGCCAATTATTATTTTGCAGAAAGTACGATCATCCATTTCAAGGGTGAAAGCACCCGCAAAGGCAGCCTCAATTATGTAAAAATGTTTTATAAAGCGATGAGCATTTTTGTAAAAAAACATCTCGGGGAAAATAAAGCAGCCTTGTATATTTTTTGGCTCAACACGGCTATATTTTTTAGGGGCTCTCTGTCCGCCCTGTCAGGAATAGGCAAAAAAATTTATTGGAAAAAAAGAAATGTACATTCAGTAAAAGAAAAATTGGTGGTGGCAGGTGATGAAATTGAATTTGAAAAAGTGAAAAATTTATTAGAGAGGTCAGCGCCTCATAAATTGGTGGCAGGTAGAATAGAGCCGGAAAAAAATTTTACAAAAAATACCATCGCTTCATTTGATGATATCCAAAATGTGTTCACTTTTTCAGGCGTTAAAGAAATCATATTTTGTGAAGGCGCGCTTTCCTTCAGGCAAATTATTACAGCTATTCAAAAAGTACCGGAAAATATATCTGTCAAAATATTTTCAAATACAAGCCACGCTATCATTGGGAGTGATGATAAGAACTTAACAGGAGATATTATTTTAAAAAAAGAGGAATGATTTTTTAAAGTGAAATAAAAAAACATTGTATTTCTCCGTTTACTGACAAAGAATTATTTTTCATCTCATAAAATTATTTTCTACCATTCCCGGTCATTTTTGTTAAGTTCAACTTATAAAACTTTATTTCCAAGAACAATTTCCGAAATTGCAGCCAAAATTTTAATGAATGGCGTACAATAGTTACCGGCCTTCTCAGTCTTCAACGCCGGTTGTTCTCAATTTAATAATCATTAATGCGATCGTTTTCGTTGCCCAGTTGGCGTTTGACAAAACGGGTTTGGATATTACCGGCGGTTCCAGTTTGGGCTGGCTCACCAGCCGTATTGGGCTTTGGGGAATCGGAACCGGTTTATTCGAGCCTTATCAATTAGTGACACACATGTTTGCCCACGGAGGTTTTTTCCATATTCTTTTTAATATGTATGCATTGTGGCTGTTTGGCTCTTCGCTGGAAAGATTGTGGGGGCCTAAAAAATTTCTGATCTTTTATTTGGTTTGTGGCTTGGCCGCGGGCGTCACAGAAATGTTTTTGGTGCCAATAGGCATTGCTATCGGTGCATCCGGCGCTATTATGGGCCTGGTGGGCGCTTTTGCTTATACTTTTCCTAATATCCAGTTCTATATTTTGCCTATCCCCTTTCCTATCAAAGCAAAATACTTAGCCATGATCTATGCGGCCTTCGATCTCTTCGGACAATTTTCAGGTTTTGGCGGAAATGTAGCCCACTTTGCTCACCTGGGCGGTCTCGCAATGGGATTACTATTATGTATAATGTGGAAAAAAAGTGGAAGTAGAAAATATTAAACTGATAATTTATCTGTCTGAAAATGCGTGTAATTCGGTAATTTTACCTTTGTAATTTAAGAAAGAAAAATGGGCGAATCAGATAGATATATAGACAGTCGTTTCAAAAAGATCCGTCTCGGCGATGACAATAATGCCCTAATTGCGTTGATTGGGATCAATACTTTATTATTTGTCAGCTTCGGTTTGGTCCAGGTTATTTATTACATTTCACAATCCGGCACCACTGCTTTTCAATATGAAATACTGAGATGGTTTATTATGCCGGCAAAACTTTCCTCCATTGCCACAAAACCATGGACTGTGCTGACTTACATGTTTATTCATGTCGGCTTTTTTTATACCTTGATCAATATGATATGGCTCTGGGTTTTCGGTTCTATTTTGCAGGATCTATCCGGAAATTCAAAAATAATCCCGGTTTACTTTTACGGAGGAATTGCAGGCGCTGTATTTTTCGTGGCCACCAGTTATGCTTTCCCGCAGTTAAGAGGCCAGGTAGAATATTCATTTATGTTGGGAGGAAATGCCGGAATAATGGCAATTGCATTGGCTACTACCACGCTGTCTCCCGATTATCGTTTGTTCAGAATGCTTAACGGAGGAATCCCTTTATGGATCCTTACTA
>JBIQMJ010000230.1:0-7387 GCA_044463445.1 Segetibacter koreensis | reverse complement strand
GCCTTAGCTACAAAGATGCATTATTCGGCGTAAAATAAAAAGCAATAATTATCTATAATAATATTATGGATAGAATACACTTTTCGTTTAGGCATGACTGTTATATCTGAATCAAAATAAAAATCTGCCAAATTTGTTGGTTGACTGAAAATTTACGATGGGTTGAAACTCATCGTTACAAACTGAGCCGATGCTACTCATCTGCACTTTTGCATTTTTCGAAGAATGATGTACGTGATTAAACCCTGAATATGTACAAAAAAAATGTCTCTAAAACTGTATTCTCACTGTTCCCGAGTCGCCGCGCTTGCCAATCCAGTCAGGACCATTTTTTAATAACCTGATCGCTTCTTTTTCACAAGCTTCGCAGGATGATTCAAGAACTTGTATGTTTGCAGGTTTATGCTTTTTGTCTAAAGTAAATGAAAGCAAAACATTTGAAGTAATTCTTTTGCCGGCTGAATCAAAAACCGGAACAGCATTATCGGTAATGTATTGGTCAAATTTTCCTTTTCCTTCTTTTGGATAAGGTGCAGATGTAGTTATTGTAACCCCACTCGCTTTCCCTTCCAATTTTTCTACATTAGCTCCCGTTATACTTTTTTTCTTTTTTGTTGCATAACCGGTCACGACTACTTCGTTTAGTGCCGGATTATTTTGATTCATCGCGACTGCATTGTCGCTATCCCTGGTGTGCACGCCCGGAGAAGCGGCAACCAAAGCAGTGGTATCAGATGGACGGAAAAAAGATTTTTCCACCAAATCTTTCGCTATAATATTTGAGAGAGCTTTGTCGCGATTCTTCATGGCGATGGCTTTCTCTTTATTCTGCCTCAATTGCTCTTCTAAAGCCTTTTTTTCTTTTTCGTTTCTTATTTCCCCGGGTAATATTTTTCTATTCGATTGTACTTCGATGGATTTTTTAGCTAACAAGATTCGTTTGGCACTATTTTCATTTTTGCCTGGCAGCGTTTTTTCAAAAGCAAGGTTATCTTCTGTTGCAGTGGTGTCGTTCTTTGCAGGGGGAATGGTTGCCGGATTTGCCTTTTTAGGTGCATCACTTTTTACTTCCAAAGCAATTTCCTGTTTAGAATTAACTGTATAAAAAAAATAACCTGCGCCTGCAAATACAATAAACATCGCAGCAATTTTCCACCAGGCGCCCGGCGATAGCGGGGAGATCGAAAAGACTTTTTGTTGTTTTCTTTTTTCATCCAACTGTATTCTTATCTGACCCAATTCTTTTTCAGCATCTTTTGAATACATATAACCTTCCAATGCATCTGCAAGAAAAGGGTCTTCCAATGCAGCTTTTTCCAATGCATGCATTTCATCCGGCGACATTTGTCCCGAATGGTATCGTGCAAAATCAACCGCGTTATATTTTTTATTATTTTCTTTCATGGGGTCATGCTTTTTCCAAAGCCTGTTTTTCCATACATATTTTTAAATTCCTTCTTCCGTTTTGAATGAAGCTGCGAACCTTATTAATTTCTGTTCCGGTAAGATCCGCAATTTCTTTATAGCATTTTTCCTGGAGATAAAATAATTCAATGGCGCGCTTCTGTTCTGCCGGAAGTTGTTCCATACAGCTTTCCATCCCATTTAATTGCTCTTCTTTCTTTGCCACATTATCAGGATGATTATTTTCCTCTAAATGCATAATATCAATATCTACGATTACAGGTTTCGATTTCCTGCTACGTAGTTTCATCAGGCAATAATTTTTTGCTAACTGGTACAACCAGCTTTTAAAATTGATGAGGTCATATTTTTTGAGCTTGGTTACCAATTCTTCAAAAATATTTATCACCGCGTCTTTCGCTTCTTCCGGCTCTTTAAAATATTTGAGGCAAACGCCATACACCAGTTCCATATAGCGGCCATACAATTCACCCAGCAAGTTTATATCTCCGCCCGACTTGTATTCTTTTACAAGTTCCAAATCGTCTTGTGCCGATAATATTTTTTTTAAAAATGCCAACTGGTTTACAATTATTTAAAAATAAATTTTCCTGATTTATGTAATCTTAAAAAAAGATGCATCCTTCTTAAAATTCACCACGCAGTCAGCGAATTCTGATTGCAATAAAATAAAAAATCATGAAAAAAGTTGTTTTACTGCTGTTGCCTTTTTTAATAAGCATTACCGCCTTCCATGCAGCCAAAGATATTACCATTACCGGGACTGTAAAAGATGAATCGGGAAATCCCATTAGCGCTACAGTTCATGCAGGAAAAGTATATGCAGTTACTGATAAAGCAGGTCACTACCGGATATCAGTAAACGAAACTGAAAAATATCTTTTCTTTTCTGCTGTTGGATTTGCAGATCAAAAAATAAAGATCAGTTCAAAAAAAATCATTGATGTTACAATGAAGCCTTCCGCAACGGCTATGCAGGAGGTTGTAGTGACAGGTTATAGTGCAACCAAGAGTCGCATGCTTACCGGGGCGGCATCGGGCGTAATAGTTTCACGCTCTCCACAGAGTAACGGTTTTTACCAGGATAATTATAACACCGAAGATTATGATAACATAACTGAAAATGGATTTAAAAAAGTAGCCGATGATCCTCTTTCTACTTTTTCTATTGATGTGGATGCCGCATCCTACAGCAATGTGCGGCGTTTCTTAAATAACAACCAATTACCGCCGGCAGGCGCTGTGCGCACAGAGGAAATGATCAATTATTTCAAATATCAATACCTGCAGCCAACAGGAGGTGATCCGTTTTCTATCAATACAGAATTGAGTGATTGCCCGTGGAATCCTCAAAATAAATTATTGCTGATTGGCCTGCAGGGAAAAAAGATTCCTGTAGATAAACTGCCAGCATCCAATTTGGTTTTCCTGATAGATGTTTCCGGTTCTATGATGGCTGAAAACAAATTGCCACTGGTAAAAGCTTCGATGAAAATGCTGACCGATCAGCTCAGGGAAAACGATCGTATTTCTATCGTGGTGTATGCAGGAAGCGCCGGAGTGGCTCTGCAGGCTACAGATGGAAGTGACAAAATGAAAATCAAAACTGCTATTGATGGCCTGGAGGCCGGTGGCTCTACTGCCGGCGGTGAAGGCATACAAATGGCTTATAAAATTGCGCAGCAAAATTTTATGAAGGATGGAAATAATCGTATCATTCTTTGTACCGATGGCGATTTTAACGTGGGTGCAAGCAGCGATGATGCCCTGGTAAGAATGATAGAACAAGAGCGGAATAAAGGAATTTATTTAACCGTTTTGGGCTATGGCATGGGAAATTACAAGGATAACAAAATGCAACAACTGGCAGATAAAGGAAATGGCAATCACGCCTATATTGATGGGTTAAGCGAGGCAAAGAAAGTGTTGGTGAATGAATTTGGCGGAACGCTGTTTACGATTGCCAAAGATGTAAAATTGCAATTGGAATTCAATCCTGAGCTGGTGGCTGGTTACAGGCTGATTGGCTATGAAAACAGGATGCTTCGTAAAGAAGATTTTAACGATGATAAAAAAGACGCGGGCGAATTAGGCAGCGGACATACTGTTACAGCACTTTATGAAATCATACCAGCCGGCGTAAAATCTTCCTTTCTGAAAGAGGTAGATCCTTTGAAATACCAACACAATAAAAAGAAGAAAGCGCCGTCGTTCAGTAATGAAATGGTTACTATTAAATTTCGTTACAAAGCGCCGGATGGCAATGAAAGCAAATTAATAGTTCATCCTGTAAATAATGAATCCCTACCTTCTGAAAAAATTTCTGACAACTTCAGGTTTGCCGCTTCAGTAGCGGGTTTCGCGATGTTGCTCCGCAATAGCGAATACAAAGAAAATGCTACATATAATATGGTGTTACAAATGGCCGGAGCGTCTTTGGGAAAGGATCAGGAAGGTTACAGAAAGGAATTTATAAGCCTTGTAAAAAAAGCGGAAGTGTTGAAAAATAATGTAGTGAAGTCTGAATAGTAAAGCATCGTTCCATAAAATGTTTTCAAACCAAAGCAACCTTCTTTGCGGCTGTTGGTGTCCCGCCAGCAGCCGCTTAGCCAAAATCATTCCCATTACAAATGCTGTGCGTTAATTTATCAGGAGATATAAAAAACTAAAAAATGCGGTTGGCGGAACGCCAACACCAGCAGGAGAAATAAGAATGTGCCGGATTTATTTGTTTACTGGGGGAAACAGTAGAACTAACCACGCTTCCTTATTATCCCCGCCATTATCCCTCATTTGTTTGTAAGTTTGTGTGTGTGATTTATTTTGTATTCAAAAACAATCCATCATGTCAAAGAAAAATTATTTTTCCCTCTTTTTAATTTTCGGGCTCTTACTCTTCATCAGCCCGGATAGCTTTTCGCAATCGAAGGTATTGTCAAACGGTTCTACAGCACCCATGTTCACCAGCAAGGCCAGCCTATCTGGAAATGAATTCGAATTTTCATTAAAAAAAGCCCTTGCGAAGGGGCCGGTGGTATTGTACTTCTATCCCGCAGCATATACAGGGGGCTGCGATTTGGAAGCGCACACTTTCGCTGAAATGAAAGATCAGTTTACGGCAGCAGGAGCCACCATTATCGGTGTATCAGCCGATGATATTCAGCGATTGAAGACGTTCTCATCAGATCCGGATTTTTGTGCAGGGAAATTCCCCGTGGCATCCGATCCCGGAGGTAAAATTGCAGCAACTTATGGCCTGGAACTGGTGCCTCCGCAAGCCGGTGTTAAAGATGTAAAAGGTCAACCCGTCACCCACGGCTTCATTCCTCGCACCACATTCGTTATTAATAAAAATGACAAAATTGTTGCGGTCTTTTCGTCCAAAACCGATCATATCTCACCCGATGAGCATGTAAAAAAATCATTGGCAATCGTATCAAAAATGTAGATATGGAGAGGGTATAGTTAATTCTCTGCGCCTTTCTACTTAAAGCGTCGGACATTGTAAACTTGCCGGAGAAGTGAATACTTCCTGGTGACATCCTTACATTTTTGCCTTATTGCCGGTTATCAGCATACTTTCCTCAGCCAGAAATTTGTAACCCAAAAGATCGCCTTCTATGCGACCAACAAGCACAGCTCCGGGCAGAAAATTATCAATTGAGCTATGAATCAAAATCTCAACTATTTGTCCGTTTACTATACTTTTGTTCCGGCTGAAAATTCATTGAATGCTCAGCCATCCAGGCCCTAAACTTATTTATAACCCTGACAAACACCCAAGAACAAACGCCCATGTGACCTCAAAAATAAATTGGCCATTTCATGGTGATATTTCTGAAATAAAAGCCACATACCTATAAATGCAAAGCTTATGTCCATTGCAGAAATGTCATTTGATCTCAAAGACCCGCAGCAGCGTGAAGAAAATTTTGAATACCTATACGAGGAAGTATTTCCTGTGATCGCTGATATCGTCAGCAAACAAGGTGGCTCATTCCAGGAGGCGAAAGACATCTTCCAGGATGCATTGATAATTTTTTATGAAAAAAGTGTAGAGGGTGAGTTACATGTAAAACTTTCAAATGAAGCCTATATCGTAGGGATTGCTAAATATTTATGGATTAAAAAGTTCAAATCGAAATATAGATTATTATCACTTGACGCTTTGGAAAAACAGATTACAATTCCCCGGGATTACTTTGAACCAGAAACAACGAAAACGAACCGGTTACTTCGTTTACTGGAAGTAGCGGGAAAGAAATGCCTGGAACTGCTTCGCTCTGTTTATTACGACAAACTATCTATGAATGAAGTATCGCGGCTACATGGATTTTCAAGCCCCCACTCTGCCTCGGTACAGAAATACAAGTGTATTGAAAAAATAAAAGTTACGGTAGAACAAAAATCATTAAGCTATGAAGATTTCATGGAATGATACCCGCCACATCGAGCGGTACCTGGATAATGAGCTTTCCGAAGAAGAAAAGATATTATTTGAAGCACAGCTTGTGCTCGATCCGCATTTTAAATTTAATGTACGGTTACAAAAACAAATTCATTCTCTCATCAAGCTTTACGGGCGCAGGAAGATGAAGGCAGAGATTGGAAAAATACATCACAAACTCTTTCACAACCCGGAGCATATAATATTTCAGCAACGAATACAACAGCTTTTTAAAGACAATTAAATTATGATTCATTCCAGTATGGTCATTGATGACAGTGGCGGCCGGGGAGAGCGTGCTTATGACATTTACAGCCTGCTGTTAAAAGAACGAATTGTTTTCTTAGGCACCCAAATTGAAGCCCAGATGGCCAATGTCATTGTTGCTCAATTGCTTTACCTGAATAGCGTGGATAAGAAACAGCCGGTTCATCTTTATATTAATAGTCCCGGTGGTCATGTGTATGCAGGCCTTGCCATTCACGACACCATGCAAATGATCCAGGCACCGGTTTATACCTATGCGATGGGTTTTACTGCCAGCATGGGCACGGCATTACTCTGCACGGGTGAAAAAGGGCATCGCTATGCCTTACCACATGCTACCATTCACATGCATCCCACAGGCGGCGGAACACAAGGCTATACAGAAGATGTGCGTATTGCAACCCGTGAACAGGAACGGTTGCAGGCGCAGCTATTTCATTTGATGGGCAGGCACACCGGGCATTCATGGAAAGAGCTCGAAGACTATTTTTTACGCGATCGCTTTCTGAATGCGGAAGAAGCAAAAGCCTACGGATTAGTGGATGAAATTTTAGGAGATTCAAGTGATGTGGTTCATCTTGATTATTCTGAATTAATTATAAGTACCCGTGAACAATTACAAATTTGACCTACTTCATGGTGAAAGTAGTGAAACGGCTTCCTGAGTATTTTGTATAAAAGGGTAGCAAGTAACCGCAACCGTGATTCGTGTCATACGAATCACTAATAATTTCATTTTCTAAGTGAAATGCACCAGGAAATTAGTTTGCAGGTGTTAGATCCTAAGGGTTATTTTGTTGTAAACACAACTACCCCATTTTTCGCTTTCCCGCCATATCTTTTAGTGGCTTCCTCGTGGTTAAAAATATTTATCGTCTTAATCTTTTTTGGATCCAGTTTTTTGATGCTTTCTGCTGACCTTTCAGCCCCCCTTCTGGTGCGAAGTTGTGCAACAGGCACGGACGCTTGCGCCAACAGAGCGCTACCTGCATGTGAGCAAAGAGAAGCTTGTAAATATTGTAAGCCCGTTTGATGACTTGTGGAAAAACGAAACGATTGAATGGTAAATGATATATTATGAAATTATTGGAATCGGATTGTACTAACGACAATTGAAAAAGTATAACACTAAAAGATTGATTCACAAGCACAATTTTTTTTGAGTAATCCCGTATTATAACATAAATTAGCGTGTAAGCAGCAATTTTATCATGACACCCACATTCATAAGAGATAGCTTGACAATTT
>JBIQMJ010000229.1:0-7393 GCA_044463445.1 Segetibacter koreensis | reverse complement strand
CGCTTCCCAAAACCAGATAATTCCAAAAAACCTCTTTGATGGGATGAGGACTGCCAATATGGGTAATTCCTTCATAGATGGACATTCCGCCGCCGAGGCCGAAAACGAGAATGGATACGATAAGCGACCAAAAATACAATTCCTGCCCGTAGCCAAAAGGATGCTTTTTATCTGCTGGTCGTTTGCTTCTTCTGATCCCCAGCAATAATAACAACTCGTTACTGGTGTCCACGATGCTGTGAATTCCTTCGGAAAGCATAGCCGAACTGCCGCTAAGAAAAGCAGCGACAAATTTGATGGCTGCGATGACTGCGTTTGCAATCAGCGCGCCATAAATAGAAGAATTCGAGTGAGCCATCTGTTTTCGGGATTATTAATCTATATTTTTCTGACTTATATCAGTTTTGCTTTAAGGCATATTTGTGGCTTGACTGTGGCTCTATATACAAGCTTTTCACCACTTTTAATACAATTACAACGATAGGAGTAGCCAATAAAATTCCTCAAAAACCAGCTACCATTCCAAAAGCTACCTGGGCAAAAATGGTAAGCGCAGGAGGCAGGCTGACCATCTTTTGTTGAATAACGGGCTGCGTGATCGCACTTTGAATAATTTGTACCCCTGTATAAATGCAGGCAACTATTATTGCGGTAGTGGAACCTTCCATCAGGCCGAGAAGCACCGCAGGAATCAAAGCGATGAGCGGGCCAAAATTTGGAATAAAATTTAAAATCCCCGCAATCAGCGCGAGAGTAAGTATCAATGGCATACCAAGAATCCACAATCCAATTGCTGTGAAAATCGCAATAAAAAAGAATCCGATAATCTGCGCTTTCAGCCATTTTTTTAAAACCCTGTTGAGCCCGTCAAGTAGTTTTTCACCTTTATTTTTTGCTTTGGGGGGTAAAAGGCGCACCACTCCTTTTTTGTAAAGCAAAGGATTTACCGTGAAAAAAATGGCAAACAGGAACACAATATATAAATCGCTCAGTACACCAAAACTTCCGGAAAAAAATTGCCGGGCAACCGATTCTATTTTAATGGAGTCTGAAGCGGTATTTATATAAGTAAGTATTTGGGTTCCAACGTTAGATCGGCTTAGCTGTTCTTCCAAATTTTGAAGGGTTTGTGGCAAAGTATCCGATAATTCAGCCACTTGTTTTTGAAGGCGGGCGCCCACAAACCAAAAGAAACCTGCCACCAGGAGAATGTTGATGAATACAGAAAGAAAGAGACATAGTTTAGTAGGCCAATGAAGTTTTCTGTGCAACGTGTTCCCAAATCCGTGAAAATATATGGCAAGCAAAATCCCGGCAAGAGATAACAAAATCACTGCAAACAAAGTTTTGAAAAGAAGAAGCAGCACAATTATTAAAGAAAATATCCCACCAGTGATCCATACTTTTTTGGGGAAATTCAATTCGGAGTTTAAAGAAGTCGGGTGATCTTCAGGCATAAGCTATTCGTGTAAATTAAATGTGTAAAATGATAAAACTACAAACGTTGTGCCCTTATTGAAATCAGGGATTAACATTCAGCTTTAAAATCAGGTAGGCATGACCGTTATATCATTCTAAAAAAAATCCGGGCGGAAAAAATTTGCAAACTCGCGAGTAAGGCCAAATAGGAATCTCTTCTATTTGTTTACTTACTGTCATTTTTTAAATCTTGTTTTTTAGAATACTCTATACAATGACAAATAGCATGTTGCAACTTCAGCCTTTTCTTTTTAAAATAAATTAAGAATCACTACATACATTACCAGCAAAGGTTTCCAGGGGAATTATAATTTTAGAAAAAGTTTTCTATTTATTGTTTCTTATCTTTTTATTAAAAGGAATTTTATCATTTTTTTGGTTTGACAGGCACAGTGTTTGATAAAGTGCCTTATTAAAGGAGATAAAATTCTTCAAAGTCATTCTCTGATCCGTCTTTCTCCTTTCAACAGATTTCTCAACCTTTCAAAAATATTTTTATGACTCTGTTAGTAAGTGATTATTTATTGAAAAGATTAAAAGAGTGGGGAATTACAAGGGTTTTTGGATTTCCCGGTGATGGTATAAATGGAATTATAGGCGCCTTTGGACGTTCAGGCGATATGATAGATTTTGTGCAGGCCCGGCATGAAGAAAATGCAGCATTTATGGCTTGTGCACATGCAAAATTTACCGGTGAGGTAGGCGTTTGCATGGCTACTTCAGGGCCCGGCGCCATTCATTTATTAAATGGCCTGTATGATGCAAAATTAGATCACCAGCCTGTGGTGGCTATCGTTGGCCAATCCGCTACCACTGCCATGGGTGGCAGCTTTCAACAGGAAGTGGATTTAAATTCATTATACAAAGATGTGGCTCATGAATATGTACACACTTTGATGGATCCATCACAGACACGCACTTTAGTTGACCGTGCTATTCGCATTGCAAAAGTTGAACGTACGGTTACGTGCATCATTTTTCCCAACAATCTCCAGGATGAAAAATATGAAGAACCCGCCCGTGTTCACAATTCAATTCATACCAGTTTACATTTTTCTTATCCCCAGATAATCCCTAAACCTTCCGATATTCAGAAGGCTGCCGATATATTAAACAAGGGTAATAAAGTGGCCATGTTGATTGGCGCAGGTGCATACGATGCAGCCGATGAAGTAGTGCAGGTTGCGGAACTTTTAGGCGCGGGCGTGGCCAAAGCTTTATTGGGTAAGGATGTACTTCCTGATGATTTACCTTATGTTACGGGGGCAATCGGTTTGCTGGGTACAAAACCCAGTTGGGACCTGATGATGGACTGTGATACCTTGCTGATGGTGGGTTCTTCCTTTCCCTATTCAGAATTTTTACCAAAAGAAGGACAGGCAAGAGGAATACAGATTGATATTAATGGTAAAATGCTGGGGCTTCGCTACCCCATGGAATTAAACCTCCAGGGCGATAGCAAAGAAACACTAAAGGAACTCATTCCCTTATTAAAAAGAAAAGAAAACCGAAGCTGGCGGGAAGAAATTGAAAAAAATTTAAAAGAATGGTGGAAGGTGATAGAGGCCCGTGCGATGAACAGCGCTGATCCGATTAATCCTGAAAGGGTGTTTTGGGAATTATCAAAATTGTTACCCGATAATTGCATTTTGTCTTCCGACTCAGGCACTTCAGCAGATTGGTTTGCACGTGATATAAAAATCCGGAAGGGAATGAGAGCCTCTCTTTCAGGGAACCTGGCCACCATGTGCCCCGGCGTGCCTTATGCAATTGCCGCCAAGTTTGCTTACCCGGATAAAATGTCCATAGCGCTCGTGGGAGACGGAGCCATGCAGATGTTAGGTAATAATGGCGTGATTACGATTTCAAAATACTGGAAGCGTTGGAAAGATCCACGGATAATGATCCTTGTGCTGAACAACCGGGACTTGAACCAGGTTACGTGGGAACAGCGCGTAATGGAAGGCAATCCAAAATTTGAAGCATCACAGGATGTGCCCGACTTCCCTTATGCGGAATATGCAAAAATGCTTGGGCTGGAAGGGATAAAAATTAAAAAACCTGAAGACATTATTCCCTCCTTTGAGCATGCCTTCCAACTGAACAAGCCCGTAGTGATTGATATTTATACGGATCCTTCAGTGCCGCCTCTTCCTCCGCATATTTCATTCAAACAGGCTAAAAATTTTATGTTTTCAATGACAAAAGGCGATCCCGATACCTGGGACATGATAAAACAATCCTGGAAAGATGTAATCGAAAATTTTATCCCGCATAAAGAGAAGGAAACCAGTGAAACCGTCTGACAGCATACTGATCAAAAATTTAAAAGTTACGGCATATACTATTCCGACAGATGCACCCGAATCAGACGGAACCTATGAATGGAATAGTACCACTTTGGTTTTGGTTGAAATAAATGCAGGAGGAAAATCGGGTATGGGGTACAGTTATGCTGATGTTTCTGCTGCGTTTTTTATTGAAAAAAAACTGAAAAAAATTATTGAAGGCAAAAACGCTATGGATATTCCCTTGATTTTACAATCAATGGTGCATAGCGTAAGAAACGATGGCAATTGTGGTGTAGTGTCAATGGCAATTTCTGCTGTGGACAATGCGCTTTGGGATTTGAAAGCTAAAATTCTGGAGCTTCCCTTAGTTACATTATTAGGAAAAACGAGGGATGATTTTCAAATTTATGGAAGCGGAGGATTTACTTCTTATTCAATAGACCGGTTGCAAAAACAATTAAGCGACTGGGCCAATGAAGGAATCACACAAGTAAAAATGAAAATAGGACGCGATCCTGGAAAAGATGTAGAAAGGGTGAAGAAAGCAAGAGAAGCCATCGGAAAAAATTGTGCTTTATTCTTAGATGCCAACGGCGCTTATGGTGTTAAGCAAGCGCTTGAAAAAGCCAGGCAATTTGCAGCGCTCGGCGTGGTATGGTTGGAAGAACCACGGCCTTCCAGCGATTTGAAAGGACTTCATTTTATCCGCGAACATTCCCCCGCAGGAATGAATATCACTGCCGGTGAATATGGATATAATCTTTCCTATTTTGAACAGATGCTAAATGCCGGCGCAGTGGATATTTTGCAGGCTGATGCCACCAGATGTGGAGGTATTTCTACTTTTTTGAAAACAGGAAATAGCTGTGAAGCACACCAACTTCCTTTCTCCTCTCATTGTGCACCCTCGCTTCATTTGCATCCGGCTTTATCGCTTCCTTCATTCTTTACTGGTGAATATTTTTACGACCATGTGAGGATAGAAAATATGTTTTTTGATGGGGTGGCGACACCAGTTAAAGGTGCCCTTCATGCCGATAATTCAAGGCCTGGACTTGGATTGGAATTCAAATTGAAAGATGCTGAAAAATATCGGTTGTAGCTGTCCCGGTAAAGGGAATAATCATACGCCATCTTACTACTATATTAAAATTAAAAGATGAACTTAAAAAACAATTCTATGGTAAACGATATTGACACATTAGACCTTCGCTACGAAACGAAATATTCAAAAGGAGTGGATGCCGGATTACTGGCGGGAGAGTTAAGGTCAAAGATTGAAGGTGAAGTCCGTTTCGATGAGGCCAGCAGGGCTTTGTATGCAACTGACGGATCTAATTACCGCCAGGCTCCGATAGGAGTGGTTTTACCAAAAACCGAACAAGATATCATTGATACGGTAGCCATTTGCAGAAAATATCATGCACCTCTTTTATCACGTGGAGGAGGCACCAGTTTAACAGGAGCATGTTGCAACGTCGCGGTGGTAATTGACATGACCAAATATTATAATAAGGTTTTAAAAATCGACAAAGAGAAAAAAACCGTTACCGTTCAGCCCGGAATCGTGTTGGACGAAATGAGAAAGATCACAAGAAAAGAGGCAGGGCTTACTTTTGGCCCTGACCCGGCCACTCACAGCCATTGTGCCATTGGTGGTATGCTGGGAAACAATTCATGTGGCGTGCATTCCGTAATGGCCCAGTTTTATGGATACGGTGCACGCATGAGTGATAATACCCAATCATTAACCATACTCACCTATGACGGTATTAAAATGAAAATAGGTCCGACAAGTGATGAAGAACTGGAAGAAATTATACAAAAGGGCGGTAGAAAAGGAGAAATTTATCAACAGCTAAAGAATTTAAGGGATAAATACGCCGATGAAATCAGGAAGAAATTTCCTGATATTCCACGCCGTGTTTCAGGATTTGACCTTCCTTCGTTATTACCCGAAAACGGTTTTAATGTAGCGCAGGCGATCGTGGGTTCTGAGGGAACGTGTGCGATCATTCTCGAAGCAGAAATGAAATTGATGCCTGAGCCGGAAGAACGATCATTACTGGTGTTAGGCTTCCCGGATATTTATGCTGCCGGATATGCCTGTCCGGTCATCATGAAACATCAACCCATCGGTTTGGAAGGGTTTGATGATCTGCTTCTACAATTTATGCGGAAAAAAGGTCTTGACCTGAATGATATTTCGCTGTTGCCAAAGGGTGGTGGCTGGCTCCTGTGCGAATTCGGCGGTAAAGACAAAACCGAATCAGACAATAAATGTAAAAGGGTGATGGATGAATTAAAGAAATGGAATAATCCGCCGGACATGTGCCTTTTTGACGATCCTGCTCAGGAGAAAAATCTTTGGCAGGTAAGGGAAGATGGGCTGGGCGCTACGGCTTTTGTGCCAGGTCAGCCCGATGGCGCTCCCGGTTGGGAAGACTCTGCGGTGCCACCTGATAAAGTCGGTGATTATCTGAAAGAATTAAGAAAGTTATTCAGTGAATATGGCTACCATCCCTCTTTATACGGCCATTTTGGCCAGGGCTGTATTCACTGCCGTGTTGGATTTGATCTGAAAACGGAAGAAGGAATTAAAAACTACCAAAATTTTACGATAGCCGCCTCGCATTTGGTGGTGAAGTATGGCGGTTCGCTTTCAGGAGAGCATGGCGATGGGCAAACAAGGGGCGATCTGCTGGAAATTATGTTTGGAGAAAGGATCATGGAAGCTTTTCATGAATTCAAATCCATCTGGGATCCCAACTGGTTAATGAATCCCGGAAAAATAATTGATACTTATGGCCAGTTATCTAATCTTCGTTTAGGAACTTCTTATAACCCACCGTCACCAAAAACACATTTTCATTTTTTGAACGATGACAACAAGGGAAGCTTTTCTCGTGCGGTGCTTCGCTGTGTAGGCGTTGGCAATTGCCGCCGTCATGAAGGTGGTACGATGTGCCCGAGTTACATGGTTACCCGTGAAGAAAAAGATAGCACAAGAGGACGAGCCCATATGCTATTTGAAATGCTGCAAGGTGATATTTCCAAAGGTGGCTGGAAAGATAAAGAGGTAAAAGAATCGCTCGATCTATGCCTTGCGTGTAAAGGTTGCAAAGGCGATTGCCCCGTTAATGTGGATATGGCTACATTAAAGTCGGAATTTCTTTCCCACTATTATGAAGGAAGATTAAGACCACGCCATGCTTATGCTTTTGGATATATCTATTGGTGGTCAAGGTTTGCCTCCGTTGTTCCCGGTATTGTTAATTTCTTTACTCAAACGCCGGGCATCAGCAATGTGTTTAAGGTAATTGGCGGCATAACACAGAAAAGGCAAGTTCCAAAATTTGCCCGGCAAACGTTTAGAAACTGGTTTGACAAAAAAATGCGACAGCAGGTTAGCCTGGGTTATACTAAAACCCATACAGAAACCCCCAAGGAGCAAATCCATTCGGCTGAAAGTGGCAAACCAAGAGTAATACTGTGGTTAGATACTTTTAATAATTTCTTCAAGCCGGAAACATTGATAGCCGGAATGGAAGTTTTGGAAGCCGCAGGATTTCAGGTGGTAATTTCCAAAAGACCTATTTGTTGTGGACGCCCCTTATATGATT
>JBIQMJ010000228.1:0-7405 GCA_044463445.1 Segetibacter koreensis | reverse complement strand
AATCAAACCATCATTCTTGACAATATTATTGTTGGAAGTGTTGCTAAGTTTGTAATGGAAGGCGATACGGAAATTACTTATTGGATTGACAGGAACTATTGGGGACAAGGTATTGCAACAAAAGCATTAAAAGAGCTTTTAGACCTTGAAACCATTAGGCCCATTTTTGGACGGGTGGCATTTGATAATTTCGGTTCACAGAAAGTTTTAGAGAAATGTGGTTTTGTAAAAATCGGCTCTGACAAAGGTTTTGCAAATGCACGGCAGGCAGAAATAGAAGAATTTATTTACAAACTGGCTTGACCAGAAACGAAAAAAAACTGCTATCCTGATGTTTGCAACTAAGGATAACTTAAGAAGTTTATATTTTTCGTGTAGGCCTCTTGTTGTAATTAAAAAAATAAGAATTCCGGTTATTTGTTGTTTTACTATAATGGAATACAAATCTCCTGATTAACGTGAGGTTATAGTTTGTGAGTTAGGGTTTAATGGCTAAAAGTATTAATCATAATTCATTAAATTGCAGCAATTCCCTTACCCAAACTAAAATTATGAAACCTGTTATCAAATGGAATACACCGGAAGGACACTCACCCGTAGTTCCTTTTTTCAATTCAATATCCCCGATTTCCAAAGGAACGATAGAGGCTTTTGATCAACATACTTTTCCGCTTTTTGTAGAGAAAAAAATGTTTGTTTTAAAACCAGGTGTTTTTGCGAATCATTTCTATTTTATAGTAAAAGGAGTAATTCATGGATTTATTAAAGAAGGTACCAGGCAAATAACAACCTGGATCAATGAGGAGAACGAAATAGTAGGATCGATTCGGACTTTGGGCACCAACAGGCCTTGCGAAGAATATCTCCAGGCTCTGGAAGATTGCGAGTTAGTGGCTATTCCCATTGCTCTTACCGAGGAAGTTTTTGAAATTTTTCCTGAAACAAATATAATCGCGAGGCGTTTGTGGGAACATAATTACCGCGGGGCCGAAGAGCGCGCTTACCTGGGACGCATACCTTCCGCTGAAAAAAGATATAAAAAATTTATAGAGAATCAGCCCAATCTGATTAATCGTGTCCCTTTAAAATATATAGCTTCTTACCTGGGAATGACAGTAGAAACTTTATGCCGCATCAGGGCAAGGCAAAAATAATTTTAGATTTATTAACTCATTGATCTGGCAGGTTTCATTACCAAACTTCGTAAGCCAATAATTTATTTTCTTCCTTAATTCTTCTTCCTTCCTTTACAGTAACATAAACCGCTGCACCAACAATCAGCGCACTTGCTATAAAAAAAAATACAGTGCTGCTTTTACTCTTTTTTTTATTGGGGGTTTTATTCTTTTTCATCTCCTCTTTCAAAAATTATATTGCAATATAAGAAAACAGGCCATTAAAAAAAAGAGACAACCCTAAAAATGGTTCTCTTTTCACAGAGAAAAACAATTGCCGCTCATCAGCCAAACTTAATATGAACTAATCCGGAAGAAGCATAAGTTCAGGGGAAAATATTTTATTTTACTGGTCCAAAATATTTACCGGTAAAATAATTTCCCAACGGTTGCTTCCTTTTGCTCCGTAAATATCATTATCCAGCAGCCTGCTGTATCGTAAGCCAAAAGAGATATTAACTTCGTTCCACCACTTGGTATCGAACGTTATTTCTGTGCCTGCTGACCGAAAAGTAAGGGAATAAGAATTCCTGTTTTGATAAAAATCATTCACCCGGGTATCATCATAAAATAAATTACTTCTCACCCGGACTAAATATAAAATATTGCCGAAACCCTTATCCGGAAAGGCTATGGGCAGATGATAGTTGATTCCCCATTTAAACATCCGGTAAAAATTCAAAGCCTGGTATCCCCGCGAAAAGGGAAATGCATTTGAGAAATTAATTTGATTCAGGCTGTCTTTCTGCATCCAGGCGCCATTTAAAACCAAACTATGAGTAGGTGAAAAGCCAGGGAAATAAAAATTTCCATTGGCCATAAACTGGAAACCATCTACAGTTTGAATTGCCTTTTTATAAGACAGGGAAATGGATTGGGCAAAAGATGGGAAAATTTGTTGAGACGCTTTTTGAATTTCATTGCTAAAATTTAAAAAATTGCTGCTGTAACTATAAGATGAGGATAAGGAATCTTTAAAATTCCCCCGAAATATTCCACGGCTGTACACGAATTGGGATCCGAAATTGACCTGGGTAAAAGAACGCCCTTTGCTTAGGTTCAGTGGTATATTAAATCCTGCGAATGGTTCGAACTGATTAAACTGAACCAGGTGATTATGATATAGAGTGCTTCTGTCAATAAAATAATTTACCCCGCCAGAAAGATAAGAAAACCAGCCGCCATAAGTTCCTTCAACAGAAATTTCTTTGTATTTTTCTGCACGGTTGTACGTAAACGACACGTCTGATTGAAGCGTATTCAAAATATTTTCACTGATAAGGCTCAATTTATATAGCGGATCATTGATGCCGGGTTCTATGCTATGAAAATTGAGAAGCCTGAAACTTTTGGGGTATTTCACCACACTCAATGAATCATAAGGAACCTTCTCCAATAATTCTGCATTGGTTTGGCCAAGAGCAGTGATTCCAAAATCAGGAATTTTTTCTTCCAGTGCTCCAGGATTAATTTCATTGAAATCAATTTTGGATTTTATTTTTTTTTCAATACGGTATCCTTCGGCTGTAAAGCTTGACCAGCCTATATAACCCTCGTTTACAAATGGATGATACTTGCCAATGCCAATGGAATTGCCCACATTCAGACGCCATAATTTTTTATCAGAAAATGTGTAGGCAAAGAGTTCTATATTTTTTTTAAAAGCATAAGAAAAATAAAGAGTGTCTTTATAAATAAACGGGAAACCGGAAACATGGTAAGAGAATGGGAGAAGAAATTTGGTTTCCTTACTTTGTAAATCAATTTGGGCTATTGACATTTTCCCTTCAGTATTTCTTACCGCAGAAATTATTTGGTGATTGCCATAAAATTTTGGATAGGTATAAAAAAGTTTTTGCGGATTAGGTAATTTTTGCAGCACTTTCCCTGATTGTGAATTGACCAGGCAAAGACTATTTTCTCCCGTCGGTTTTTCTTCTGCTGCCACAATTTTTTGTCCATCTTCACTGATATCGGGTGAAAAATATTTGGACTTTTTTGAAATCGTGTGTTCTTTACCTTTAGCAAGGTCAATGATGCGGAGATCGTTATAATCCCTGTATCCACGGCGGATATCAGGCTGATAGGATGAATACACTATTTTCCCGTTGCGGTAACTAAAATAATTATCTAATGAAAAATCCTGAACCCTTATTTTTCTTTCAACGCCCTTTTTTTGAATGACAAACCGGGTAGGTTGCTTTGAGGTAGTTTTCACAAAAACAATTGCTCCATCCTCAGTAAACGAAGGAAATTGTTCATTTTTAAATTTGCCTGGTTTGATTTTTATTTTAGTGGAAGTGTCATTGAATTCTTTTTTGAAAAAATCAAAAGCATCCTTTCTGAAAGTAACATAATTTACTCCTGAATATTTTTTTATTGCATGCTGAAAAGGATAGACCAGGCTTTTATAGGCAGCCGCATCATGCGTCACTTTTTCCCAGAAATCATCGCCATATTTTTGTCGTCCGTATGAGACTAATAAATAGCCAAGTGCATAATGATCGGGTATAAAATCTTTCAATGACCCGTTTCGTAATTTCATCCAGCTATAATTTTTTCCTGCTTTCCAAAGCGAGCGATAGGCATCAAAAAATTCAGGCAATTTTCCACGCCCCTGTTCGCTTACATTGGTTTCATTGTAGACCGCATCTCCTTCATAAAACCAATTCGGAATGGCTGCATTGTTGGCCAGCGCTCTTCCTTCTTCACCAAAAACAATTCCCATTAATTTTGAAAGCCCGACATTAAAATTATTATATTGTTCCACGTGGCGGTATTCATGAATGGCCAACTGGTCCGGCCAGGGAATGCTTCCCATTTCAAAACTATTCTGCTGCGGGGTCATAAAAAACTCACTTCTGAATGGTCCCAGCGCTACATATCCATTAGAAACGACCGTTTGATTTTGCAAAATGATATTTATTTTTTTAGACCGGTTTCCAATTGTTTTTTGCGTGGGTTGGGCGATAAAGGAAATAATATTGGTGATCCTTGTTGCAACAGAATCAAGACCTCCGGGAAATATAACTCTTGAATGGGACGTATTGATTTGCCGCCATTTTATAGAGGAAGGATCTCCTCCAAAAATTTGAGAAAAAGATCGTAAGAAAAAGAGCACGCAGCAGGATGTAAAAAAGAATCTTCGTGAATAAACCATATCAGAATTTCTAAATTAAAGGTAGTGAATTGTTGTACGGATTATTAAGCATCGTTTTTATTGAAAAAATATTGCTTTTCAGTGAATTATTTTTTTGCTGAAAAAAGATATAGAGGCAATTTTTGAAATAATTTTATAATTTTAATTGGCCAAGGGCGTTTACAAGAAGTAGTATTTTTCTACTTTATCTTTTTGCAATGAAAAAAATATTTACTTTTCTTTTTTTGGTCCCGATAGTATTGACTTTTTCCTGTAAAAAATCAATAGATTCTATTAGCCAGTCTTTACTGGAAAAATATTTTGAAAAGTACATAATTGGAAGCGATTTTGTGGTAACACTTGCAAAAGACAGCACTTCTGATATTACCGCCAACTATAAGGATTATAAATTTGTTCTCCTTGAAACAGATCTCTACCATGGGCCATTGAAGGCGGTCAAAGGAAATAATGAATATATGGGAACCTGGAAAACCAATGAGGATTATAGCAAACTGGATATCTCTTTACCCGATTCAATTCCTGTGTTCAGATTTTTGTCAAGGAGTTGGAAATTTACCAAAAAAGAAAATCCAACACTCCAGCTTGCTCCCTGGGTAAGTTCATATCCAATTGTACTTCATATGACAAGGCAATAATTGCCTTCGTTACTTCAATTTATTGAGAATCATTTTATTTAATCCTACAAAGAAGGGTTATATGTTTTTTATTGCCGGAATGGCAATAAAACCGTGACTATTTCGTTTTGAGGAGGTTACTTTTCTACCTTACTTTTTTTTAAATATCCTAACCTTGAAGCCCCTAACCTTCTGTAATTATTTAAAAAAAGCCACTAAGCATTTGGCTTTATTTTTTCTCTTTTCTATTTCAGGATTCCTGGTAAAAGCACAAATACAGGCAAATTTTATTGCTACTCCCTCATCGGGCTGTGCGCCCTTGGTAGTTCAGTTTACTGATTCATCATCAGGTAATCCCACCCAATGGAAATGGGATCTGGGAAATGGTACTTCATCAGTTTTGCAAAATCCTTCAGTCGCCTATTTTAATCCCGGCACTTATACGGTAACTCTTGTTATCAAAAACTCTTATGGATCAGATTCTATCACAAAGGTTCAGTTTATAACAGTGTATTCAGCACCTGAAATTAATTTTAATGCGTCGAAAGTCACTGGCTGTTTCCCGTTAACGACTCAATTTTTTGATTCAAGCATAGCTGGCAACGGCAATGTCAGTAGCTGGCAATGGGATTTTGGAGATGGTAATTTTTCCAGTGTTCAGAATCCGCAGCATGTTTATACTTCTGAAGGAAATTTTAATGTGTCTTTGAAAGCTGCCAATAATTATGGATGTGTTACCTCAAAAACAATAACAGATTTTATCACTATAAATACCGGGGTCAAGGCTGGTTTTACCAATTTAACTTCGCAAACCTGTAATGCACCTGCCACCATTAGTTTCGTCAACAAATCCACAGGCACCGGAACTTTGAATTACGCATGGGATTTTGGAGATGGATCAACGTCCGGTTTGGCTAATCCTTCTCATACTTTCACCAATTCAGGAAGTTATTCTATCAGCCTTATGGTTAAAAATGAAACCGGTTGTAGTGATACATTGGTCAAACCAAAATTAATTACGGTAGGAAGCACTACCGCAGATTTTGAAATTCCGGGACTGGTTTGTGCGGGAACTCCGGTTGTACTCATTAACACCAGTAAACCCGCTCCGTCGGGCGCTTCATGGGATTTTGGGGATGGGACTTTTTCAAATTCTTTAAATGCGGTAAAAATCTTTACCGATTCTGGTAATTATTCAGTTAAAATGATCAGCAATAACGGGGCTTGTAAGGATTCAGTTACCAAATCAATTTCCGTAATGCCTAAGCCAGTTGTTCAATTTACCAGCGGGGACACTGTTTCCTGCGCAGCGCCTTTTACTGTTACTTTTGATAACCAGTCTTCGGGATCTCAAAATTCGGCACGTAACAGGATTGCAGGCCAAACGTATTATTGGGATTATGGAGACGGTTCCAATTCCAGTGATCAGAATCCTTCGCATACTTATAGTAAGGAAGGGGTTTACACTGTAAAATTATTTGTTACCAATGCCTCGGGATGTACAGATAGCCTGGTAAAAAAAGCGTACATAAAAATTAGCCCCCCGACAGCATTTATAAATGGATTGCCTCAAAATGGCTGCGCGCCATTAACGCATAAATTTACTTCCACTATTAAATCATTGGAGACAATCAGCAAATATCATTGGGATTTTGGAGATGGCAATACCTCTGATTCTGCCACTCCCACCCATATTTTTACTGCACCAGGATTTTATACGATTACGCTCACTTTCACAACCATGGGAGGTTGTGTCAATACAGTGAAAGTAGCGAATGGCATTGTAGTTGGTCAAAAACCCAAGGCAACTTATACAGCAGATCCGTTGGAAACCTGCGCTTTCAAATCCATTGATTTTAAAGATCAATCAGAAGGCAGTCCTGATCATTGGGTCTGGTTTTTTGGAGATGGATCCAGTTCAGTTACTCAAAATCCATCACATTTATACAATGATACCGGCTTTTTTTCCGTAACACTAATTGCCATCAATAATGGTTGTGCAGACACGGTTACCAATAAAAACCAGGTTCTGATTCATCCACCGATCGCCCGCTTTACTTATAACAGAACCTGTTCTGTTCCACGCCAGGTACTTTTTACAGATCAATCAGTCGGAGCGGATTATTGGTTGTGGAATTTTGGAGATGGCACTACTTCCACAGAGCAAAGTCCAACGCATGATTATATTAATCCCGGTGTTTATACTGTTTCGCTGACAGTTACCAATAAGGCCAGCGGCTGTTCAGAAACCAGAACAATGTCTATCAGGATAATCCGGGAAACGGCTGATTTTACTGTAAGCAATTTTGAAATCTGTAGAAATGCTGATGTAACTTTTAACGCCATCAACAGTAATCCGGCAAATATCAATTTATATACCTGGAAATTGGGCGATGGAAATTTGATTGCAGATTCTACGGGCGCTATAACCTATCAATATAAAAAAGCATCCGCTT
>JBIQMJ010000227.1:0-7410 GCA_044463445.1 Segetibacter koreensis | reverse complement strand
ATCACCATCTCTATCATAATCTGCTACCTTTACTATAGAATTATGCTGGGCTACATCAGGAAGAAGGTTGTATCTTGAAAATTTACCTTTCCCATCATTGATGTATAACCTGTCTTTTAAGGTAGTATCGGAAAATATATTATTTCCACTTACAACATATAGGTCAAGATCATTATCACCATCAACATCAAAGAAAACAGCATCTTCATCTCCGAAATTTTTATCCGTTACAAAAGCAGCCGAATCCGATGTTCTTTCAAAGAAACCATTTTTCTGTTGAACGAATATTGTCGCTGCCTGTCCTTTCCCTCCCCCAATAAAAAAATCATCCAGACCATCACCATTTACATCGCCTACGGCTAAGGCAGGACCTTTCTTAGAAATCTGTTGTGATATTAGTGATGGCAAGTCAATAAGCGAGGAACTCCCCCGGTGAATATAATTTACATGAACAGATTTCGTGATATCTGTAAAATCTGTTTTTTGGTCATCATTTAAAATTGAATTTATAAAATTGTACTGGTTTAATATGGTATCGGCTTTCTGGCGGTTATATTGCAAAATCAGTTTTTGATCTGTTTTAAGATTAGTAAATTTTTGAGCTGTATTGTTTGGCCATATTATTATTAAGCTATCAATAAGAGTAGCAGCGCCAAGTCCAAAATGGAGCAGTGGTTCAGAACAGCTTAAAAATCCCCTTTCCGGTTGTAACTCTCTATACATGACAGAATGATTGTAAAAGAGAAAGGCCTTGGCGCCAATACAAAATGTATTTGGATACCCCGCTTTTAGTTGAATAGCTAGGTAATGCATTTCAGGGTGCTGTTCCCGGGAATTATTTTCGTAAATACCTGCTGGTTCGTTCATATTATTGGTTATGATTTCCAGATCGCCGTCATTATCGAGGTCAGCAAAAGCGGCTCCTTGTGAAAGGGTTGGTAATGAAAATCCCCATTTGTCTGATTGATCTGTAAATCTTAAATTCTTTGATCCGCTAAAAATATAATTATGCCATTTCCCAGGAGGAAGATGCTGTAAAATTTGCTGGTCAAAAAAACGGGAATCAACTGCCCCTGGTCTTACTTGATGTTCAGACGCAAATTCAATATAATCCAGATCGTTGAGGCGACCTTTAATTCCATTTGATATAAAAATATCAACCAATCCATCCAGGTCGTAGTCGGCTGCAAGAGGACTCCAACTCCAGTCTGTTGCTGATATACCACTGTAAAGGCCAATATCAGCAAACTTTTTACCTTTACCAATATTTAATTGTAAGCAGTTTCTGGAAAACTGATCATTGTATCCAAGCTTTTTTTGAAAATCATACGTTTCGGCTGTTGGATCAGTTTGTGAAGATTTTAGAATCTTTTCATCTTCCGGCAACATGTCAACTGTAATTATGTCCATCCATCCGTCATTGTTTACATCAGCAATATCATTCCCCATTGAAGATTTTGATTCATGAGCAAAAGCAGTGTAATTGATTTCTTTAAAAGTGCCATTTCTCTGATTAAGATAATAATAATCATTTTCCTGAAAATCATTACTAACATATATGTCATCCCAGCCATCATTATTCAGGTCGGAAATACCTACACCTAATCCAAATCCCAAGCTACTGCTAATAATACCCGATCCCTTTGTGACATCAATGAAATGGCCTCCATCATTTCGAAACAGTTTGCCTCCGCTAATCGGACTATATTTACTTCTTTCCGAAGTATCGCCATAAATTACTGAAGTTCGAATCGAATGCTGCAGTAGGAACATATCAAGATCCCCATCGTGATCATAATCAAAAAATGCTGCCTGAGTACTGTATCCCGCCACATCAATTCCCCATTTGTTTGCAGATTCAGTAAAAGTATTATTCCTGTTGTTTATGTATAATTGATTTCTGGCATTACTAAAATATGTTTTATTATTGCCATTCGGCGCAGTATGGTTGGCTACAGTAGACACATAAATATCAAGATATCCATCCCCGTTTACATCCGCCATAGTGACTCCTGTTGACCAGCCATCCATTCCCTTTACGTGTGCTTTTTCTGTAATGTCCTCAAATTGCAAATTCCCTTTGTTAAGATACAATTTGTTCCCTTGGGTGTTGGATGCAAAAAAGATATCAGGCAGTCCATCATTATTAATATCCCCAACTGCAACTCCCGCGCCATTATAATAATATAGGTAATCTAAAGTATTAAGTGTGTCACTATCTATGCTTTGGTTAATAAAATGAATATTGGTTTTATCCTGACTTAGAATTGTAAATAGCGGAACTGCGTGGTTACACCCATAAAGAAATAACAAAATGACCAAATAGATAAGTAAATGAGATCCTTTAAGCAACCACTGGTATCTGAGATTTTTCTTCAACCAAAAAAATATTTGACCTATCGCTTTCAATGATTGGCCTTTTTAAATATTTGTAATGAATCGTTGTTGCGTGCTGCCAATATATAATTACCTTTTGTTGTATTAATCAATTCTATATCTCTTACTTCTCCCTTTATAAACAATCCACTTTTAGAAGGGGGGAGATAGCTAAAGGTATGTTTTTTATTCCCAAGGAGCGTTACGCCATAACTTGCATCCAAACGGCCAATTTCCGGTTTTAGCCCATAAAAATTTCCTCCAAGAAAAAGATCATTTATACCATCATTGTTTAAGTCAATAATAAGAATTCCAAACACGCTGGTAAATTGAGCCCTCAATGGCAGAGGTTGCATCTTAAAATTACCTTTGCCATCATTATAAAAAATACAGGACTGAGTTTGCTGAACTGAGAGTTGGGTAGCGTGCTTTAATTCATCATTTGTAAAAATTTGTTCAATCGTTTTTCCTGCGTAAGAATTAAAAGTGGGGAATTTTTTCTTTAAATAAGGCAATTGAGATTCAATATCTCCTTTTAAGTTAACCGGATATAGTTTACCGTCTGTTTTATAATAAGCAAAAATTGATTCCATACGTCCATTTTTATCAAAATCATCAACATATAATTTTGCAGGATGTTTTTCATCCGCTTTAATCTTGGAGTTCAATCCGTAATTTCCAACTATAATATCCAAATCCCCATCTCCGTCTATATCAGCGGTTTTTACACAGTTCCACCATCCGGAAGAAGAAGGAATTTCTTTTATCTTTCGCAATTGGCCACTGATAAATTTAAAAACCATAACAGGCATCCAATCGCCCACAATAATCAATTCTTTCTTTCCATCATGATCAATATCCGACCACTGTGCATCAGTCACCATTCCCAGATTTTTAAGATCAGGAGAAATACTTTGGGTTACATCCTTAAAGAGCCCATGTCCATCATTTTCAAGCAAAACACTAGATGGTTTGACACCATAAGATCCAGGGATATCTCTTGCTCCAATAAAAATATCATCATAACCATCGTCGTTAAAATCATTCACCCGGATACATGAGGCGTTTATTGAAACAATTGGCCATCCTTTACTGGAGTGAATAAAATTGCCTTTACCATCATTTATATAAAGACGTGTCAAAAGGTTCATGGATCCTTGCGGTTGCTGATTACCTCCCGAGGCTACAACTAAGTCAAGATCTCCATCTTTATCAGCATCCAAAAAAGCGGCACCTACATCTTCGTTATCTTTATCCTGGTTAAAAGCAAATTCCTTTTTTGGAAGAAAAGTGCCGTTAGGTTGTTGAATAAACAATTTCCCGGTATCATTGATAGCTCCTCCTACAAAAAAATCTTCCAACCCATCTCCATTTACATCGCCAACAGCTAATTTTGGTCCTTCTGTTGAGATCATTTTAGGAATCAGATTTTCGACATCAAAATCAATAAAATTATTTTCTTTATGTTTTATATCACCCGAAATGACAGAACCTGTGATATTTTTATACAAAGAGGGAAAAGTCTGTAGTTTTGGATGATAATTCTGTTGTGCATTTTTTTGAAAGAGCGTTAATGTGGTATTTGCTGGAATATTTTTTAGAACTTGAATTTTTTCATCAGGCCACCATACTACGACACTATCAGCTAAAGTTGCAGTTCCCAGGCCAAAATTCAAGACTGGTTCAACAGAACTTTCAAATCCTCGTGTGGGCATTTGTTCTAACACCTGTTTCATCTTTTGAGAATATACAGTTACTCTTGTACCTATTCCGAACGTATTCGCATTCTTTCCATGCAGTTTAATTTTCAAATAGTGCGTGTGGTGCTTTTCAGTACTCATGTTTCGATAAACAAAAGCTGGCATATTTTCGTTATTAACAACCAGGTCCAGATCCCCATCTCCATCAAGGTCACCGTAAGCTGCACCATTACTAAAACTTGGGGTCGATAAGCCTAAAGATTGAGATTCATTTTTAAAAAATAAATTCTTTTGATTAATAAATCCATAATTGGAAATTGGAGTTGAAGGCATCTTATTAAGAAATTCTCCAGTATTAAAGCCCCCGCTCCTTACCTGGTTAATCACTTCCTGGCTCCCAAAGTAATCAAGAAAATCCTGGTTAGTTAAGTCCTTACTAATTCCATTACTCACAAATAGATCTTTCCAGCCATCATTATTAAAATCGAAACTCAAGGCTCCCCAACTCCAATCTGTTGCACTAACACCGGCAAGTTGTGCAATTTCACTAAAAGTGCCATCTCCATTATTTAACTGTAAACAATTTGAAGAAAACTGGTGATGAAAATCATTTGGTAATTTAGCATTCAACACGTCATAATTTTCAAATTTTACCGTGGTTTTTAAACGGTAATCAGATTCAGGTAGCATTTCCGTAGTGAAAATATCAAGATAGCCATCGTTATTAATATCTGCTAAATCTGATCCCATGGATGACAAACTCATATGTTCCAAGGCATCGTCACTAACTTCTTTAAATGTTCGATCATGCTGGTTAATATAAAGGTAATCACGCTCAAAAAAATCATTTGAAACATAAATATCATCCCAACCATCATTGTTTAAATCACTGACTGTAACTCCCAATCCAAAACCAATTTCACTGCCATAAATTCCAGCCTGCGCACTTACATCTACAAATTTTCCATTATCATTTCGGTACAATCTATCTCCACCTTTACTATCACGCACGTTTCTCAAATTGCGGTTATAGCCAAAACTTTCTATAGGCCGGTAACTATTATTCAGAACATAACAATCAAGGTCCCCATCATGATCATAATCAAAAAAAACAGCCTGTGTTGACAAGCCATTGTCATCAAGCCCATAGCTATGCGCCTCTTCTTTAAACGTGCCGTTCTTTTGATTTATGTAAAGTTCATTTGCCCTGTCATCACCATTAATATCCCCGCTGTTGCATACATATATATCAAGCCATCCATCACCATTAACATCTGCCATAGTAACGCCGGTATGCCATTTATGGATACCTTTTACGCCTGCCCTCTCTGTTACATCTTCAAATTTTAAGTTTCCCCTGTTAATGTATAGTTTATTATTTTGTTGATTTGACGTAAAGAAAATATCCGGTAACCCATCATTATTTATGTCTCCTATTGCAACTCCCCCGCCGTTATAAAAATTTCTATATTTAAAAACATTGAAATTTTCTTCGTTTACTACCTTATTATTAAAGTCAATACCTGTTTCTGATGCAGCAAGGAGTTCAAACAATGGATCTTTTACTTCTGTCTGTTTTTGAAAATTACAGGAAAAATGAAATATGCCACACAATGAAAGCAGGAGCATATTTCTTTGAAAAAAATTAAAACGAGGGACTGGGCAGGAAGGTTTCATATAAAAAAAGAAAGCAGTACTTTTAACTGCTTTCGAATTTACTAATTAAAAATTATATGGTATCAATAAATTAAGATCAATAACCAGGGTTTTGTGTAAGTTTTGGATTAGAAGAAATTTCGGGTGATGGTATAGGGAAAATTTGTGTGTGTGAATCCGCATCTGCTACTTTTCCTGGTTTTCTTGCAGCGCTAAAATATTTTTTGCCACTTGCTACTTCAAACCTTATCAAATCCTGTCTTCTCCATCCTTCCCATGCTAATTCGCGCGCACGTTCAGCGAGAATATTATCCAAGGTTAAATCAGACATAGCCCAATCATGATTCGCATCGCCGTATGCACGTTCACGAACCATATTTACCAAATCTAATCCATTAGTTATATTTCCTGCACGAACTTCAGCTTCAGCTTTCATTAAATAAGCATCAGCCAATCGGAAAATTACCATATCGTTACTCTGATTTCCCGCGGTACCTGCTTCCGGAAAATATTTTACGTTTCTCACACCAGCTCTGCGGAATGAATCGGCAGGATTTGACAATTGATTTACCCAGGGAGATATTATCAAAGGTTGACCAGTCTGAGCATCAACAATAGGATTTCCTGAAACATCATATTGCTGACCAATCAGCCACATAGAAGTACGCCTGTCACTTGCAGAAAAGTTGCCATAATAATAATCAGCAGTGGCACAGAAACCGTTCCAAGGGCTTCCAGTCAAATTGTATTTCAAATTATGCTGGTAATGTAAGGTCTGCATCTCCCAGTTATTACCCCCTATATTAACTTTATCATAAGGAACTACAAAAATGTTTTCTGATGATCCCTGGTTATTTACGGCGAAATTGTCAAAATAGTTGGATTGCAGGCTATACTTACCTGAATTAATAACACTATCACACGCAGCTATAGCATCTGTCCATCTCGGAGTTCCGGTATATACTTGTGCATTCAAATAAAGTTTTGCCAAAAGCATAAACCCTCCATACCTGTTCATGCGCCCATATGTAGTTGCATCATTGGCAGTCGACAATAGAGGAATGTTTGTTTTGAGCTCGCTTTCAATAAAAGTAAAAACATCTTTCCTGCTGCTATTAGTCACAGTATTTGGATCAGTATTAAAATCCGTTACCAGGGGAACATTCCCAAACATATCCATTGCCAGAAAATAATAATAAGCTCTTAGCACTTTAAGTTCTGCATTGATAGCATCAATATCGGATGGTTTAGTAGTGAGGGCATTAAGTACATTTAATGTAAAATTAGCCTTCCCTATACCATTATAAATATCTGACCAGGTACCATCAATAGGGCCAAGATCGGGTTTCCATGTATGCTGCCAAAGTGCCTGCCAGTTTCCATTATCATACCAGTCATTTCCCCGTGTGGGAACAATCATTTCATCTGATGAAACTTCATTCAGTTGCATAACGTTTCCATCCGGAATGTTAGTAAGTGCCTGGTATGCCGGGGCAATACCTGCTGCTATCTGGTCAGGAGTTTGCCAAAAGTTTGCATCAGGTACTACACTATAGACCTTCTGCTCAAGCTTGGTACAGGAAAAGAAAGAATATCCGAGCACCAAAGCTAAACATATATAAATTTTTTTTGATTTCATATTTTTTGTATTATTTAAAAACAATAGTTTTGAGATTCT